>CALXJF010000007.1 GCA_944388575.1 uncultured Clostridia bacterium | reverse complement strand
TTGTTATGCCATAAATTATCTTAAATAATTTTTTAAAATTTTTCTTAAAAAACTATTGACATTTTATAGTTGGTCTAATCTGTCAATCGACATACTAAATAAAATTTCTTATTGCAAATTATATCATCGTGTTATAATTATGTAAAGTTTTTAACTATATTTTTTCAATTCTATTATATATCATAAAAAAATATTTAAATATATAAAATAATATGATATAATATTATCAATTTAAGGAGGATTTAAATGGAAATAGATTTTAAGAACAAAACAATTTATGATATATTAAAAGAAAGAGAATTAATAAAACAAATTACTTTTGAAGAAGAATTTAAAGATATGGTAAAAAAAGAAAAAACTCATGTATATCTTGGAATAGATCCAACTGCAGATAGTATTCATATAGGTCATTTTATTCCGCTAATGATGATGTCATATTTTCAAAAATGTGGTCATACCCCTATAATCCTTATTGGTGGAGGAACTGCTTTTATTGGCGATCCAAGCGGAAAAACTGATATGAGAAAAATGTTAACTAAAGAAGAAATCTCTAAAAATGTAGACAATATTATAAAACAAGTAAGTAAATTTATTTCCTTTGAAGGAGAAAATGCTGCTATTATAGTTAATAATGGTGATTGGATACTGGATTTAAACTATATGGACTTTATTCGTACATATGGTGTACATTTCAATGTAAATCATATGCTATCTGCAGAATGTTTCAAACAACGTATGGAAAAAGGATTAACTTTTTTTGAATTTAATTACATGCTAATGCAAAGCTATGACTTTTTAAAACTATTTGAAGATTATTCTTGTAAAATAGAAATTGGTGGAGATGATCAATGGTCAAATATGCTTGCAGGAGTAGAATTAATTCGTAAAATCCATAAAAATGGAAGTTTTTGCGTAACATGCCCTTTATTATTAAATGCCGAAGGTAAAAAGATGGGAAAAACAGAAAAAGGTGCATTATGGCTTGATAAAAATAAAACAACTCCATATGAATTTTATCAATATTGGAGAAACATTGCTGACAGTGAAGTAAGAGATGTACTTAGAATGTTAACTTTTATTCCAATGGATGAAGTAAATAGACTCTCTAGTCTAGAAGGTTCTAAAATAAATGAGGCAAAAAAAATTGCAGCCTTTGAAATCACCAAATTAATACATGGAGAAGATGAAGCAACTAAAGCAAAAGAAGCTTCTGAAGCATTATTTGAAAATAATAATAATAATACAGAAAATATGCCAACAATTAAGATAGAAAAAAGTAATATAAAAAATGGTATAAATATTGTAGACCTTGTTATAGTATGTAACTTAGCTCCATCAAAAGGTCAAGCTAGAACTTTAATTGAACAAGGTGGTATATCAATTAATGATGAAAAAATAACTGACACTAAATATACATTATACATAGAACAATTACAGAATGATATAGTTATAAGAAAAGGTAAAAAAGTATTTATAAAAGTTATATTAACTTAAAGAGGTGATGTATTGAAATACACAAAAGGTGAAGAAATTTTTAACTCCATTTCTCATGGAGTAGGTGTAATATTTTCTATTGTAGCCTTAACTTTAATGATAGTTTTTGCGGCAATATATGGAAATGCTTGGCAGGTCATAAGCGTAGCCATTTATGGAGCAACATTAGTTATACTTTACACAATGTCTACGCTCTACCATGCATTTACTAATAGAAAAGTCAAAAGTATTTTCCAGATATTTGATCATTCTTCAATATATTTATTAATTGCTGGAACGTATACGCCTTATTGTCTTGTTATATTAAGACAAGATAGCTATAAAGGTTGGGTACTTTTTGGAATAATTTGGGCAATTGCTATTTTGGGTATTGTTTTAAGTTCTGTATTTCCTAAAAAGCTAAAACCACTTAATATGATACTTTATATAGTAATGGGATGGGCAATAGTAATAGCTATACCAGATATTTCTAGAATAATGTCTAATCAAAATGCAATTAATGGAGTATATTGGTTAATAGGTGGTGGTATTGCATATACATTTGGAATAGTATTCTATGCTATAAAAAAAATACCATACTTTCATTCAATATGGCATCTCTTTGTGTTACTTGGTACAATTTGTCATTTTATATCAGTTTTTGGATACATTTTATAAAAGAGAAGTTTTTATTTTACAAATAACTTTTCTTTTTTTAATAAAATGTGTTGTACTTTAATGAAAATTATGCTATAATATTTTAGAAGTTGGCCCCTTGGTCAAGCGGTTAAGACGCGGCCCTCTCAAGGCCGAATCAGGAGTTCGATTCTCCTAGGGGTCACCATTAAGAAATCAAAAAATCCTTGTAAATCAGATATATAATCTGTTACAAGGATTTTTTTTATTACCAACCAATTATTATAAAACTAATTACTACCTCCACCACCGTGACTAGGTACATATCCTAAATAACATACATAGGATCACTAATTTCGTTCCATGTAGTAATACTATCAATATTTTCCACTTGAGAACTCGACCTATAACAATACAGAGTTGCATCTTCAGGTACATTATTAAAACTAGTTATTATACCACTCGCATGTACCATCTCAACTTTAGTTGCATCTAACATAACCTTAATTCCAATTTCTTTTGCCCATTGCCTTTTATTAAAATCGTTTCCAAAATATACTAATTTAGAATCTTGAACAAATACTTCTCCAATATATTTACTTGAACTTTTAAAATTATCTTCCATCTCATCTAAAGTAAAGCTTACTTTTTCAATATTTCCATTTGCAGAAGCATATTGTGACAATAAATATGTATTTACTTCTTCTTGTATTGTTTTTAAATCGTTTTGAAATGTTGCTTTTTGGGCATTTTCTATTGGATTATTATTTGCTATCGTTAGTATTACTGCTACTGCTAAGATTACTATTACAATTATTGTTATCACCAAAACTATTAAACTTATTCCCTTTTGGCTTTTCTTCACTTTCATATATAACCTCCAATTTTATGTGATTATATTATAATAAGTTACATTTTTAATTATATATCATGATTTTTAAATTGTACACAACATTTTTGTTATTTTCTTACATAATTCTTTTAACATTTTTGATTTAACTTAATATTTATTATTTACTTTTTAACATATTTTATACTTTTTATGTTCACATAAAAGACATTCTTACACATATTATCATATACTTTTAATTTATAGTATATAATATATATTTTACTTTAAAAACTATACTAAGAAAATTTTTATTAGTATGTAAATCGGCATGTCTTTTTTACTATATAATAAATATCTAAAGAAACTATTATATAAAAAAATAATTTTAAAAAAATGATATAATATACTTTGATTATGCAAATCATCACACAGCCTTCAATAACTAAAATAATACTAATGTAGAAAATGTTATTGATTTTATTCAAAATGAATAAAAATCTAGACTTCTCAGTCAATATTAAAATAATTTATATATACATTTATTATTTCCTTTTATCTAATATAACAATATTAATTAGCACGAAAATATCTCTTGCTAGTTTTTGTATATTTGTCCACATTTTGCACATCATATTTTTAGGTGATTAACTTGAAAATATATCATAAAATTGAAAATATTAATGGTTCTAACCAAATATTATTATATGTAGAATATCCGGTTGAATATGAATTTTCTTTAGATTTTGAATCAATTAAAAAAAATGTAAAACAGGTATCTGATAAGATACGCGAATATGCATTAAAAAATTTAGGTGGAATATCAGATAATACAGCTCTTTTAATTTTAAATGGAGTAGTAATTGGTACACTTACATTAACTCATTTAACAACAAATTTACCAAATAATAAAGATAATATAGAAATTGCTACTAATATTGAAGAAACTAATATATCTGCTGAAGATAGTAATACTACTTTAGATGATAATACTACAGTAGAAGAAATAAATGAACTAAAAGAAGAAAAAAAAGAACCTGAAGAACAATCTAATCAAACTAGTAATAATGATACAAATAATATTCAAACAAATAGTTCAAAAACTTTAAATACGACAACTACCAATAACACAAATAATTCTGCAAATACAAACTCTAACAAACCTAATACTTCTGGTTCAACTTCATCAACAACAAGCAATAATAACAATAATAATAGTTCTACTAATTCAATACCAAGTAGCAAAACTATTAATGTAAAACTAGCATCTGGGCAAGTTTTAAACATGTCACTTGAAGATTATGTCGTAGGTGTAGTTGGTGCAGAAATGCCTGCAGAGTTTCAAACAGAAGCTCTTAAAGCTCAATCTGTAGCATCTAGAACATATGCTTTAAAAAAAACTGCTTCTGGTGCAACTATCTCTGCTTCTATTTCAGATCAAGTTTTTAATACTGTTGACCAATTAAAACAAAAATGGGGTAGTTCCTTTAATAAATACTACACAAAAATTCAAAATGCTGTAAAAGAAACCAAAGGTCAATGTTTAACATATAATGGATCATATATAGAAGCTCTATTCTTTTCTACAAGTAACGGAAGAACTGAAGATTCTGTAAATGTATGGGGAAATTCTTTTCCATATTTAAAAAGTGTAGAAAGTCCATGGGATACTAAAGTTAGTGGTTTTTCTCAAAGTAAAAGTATTCCAATGAGTACTATTTCAAGTAAATTAGGTGTAAATTTAACTTCTGTATCAGAAATCTCAATAAATAGTAAAACTGTTGGTAATAGAGTAGCTAATGTTACATTTTGTGGAAAAAGTTTTACAGGAGTTCAAGTTCGTACATTACTTGGACTTAGATCAGCAGATTTTGAAGTATCACAAAATGGAAATAATATAGTATTTACAACAAAGGGCTATGGACATGGAGTAGGTATGAGTCAATATGGCGCTAACGAAATGGCAAAATCTGGTTACTCTTATTCTCAAATATTAAAACATTATTATACTGGTGTATCTTTAACCACAATATAAAGCAAGTCCCAAAAAGAACTTGCTTTATATTTAACTTTTTACTTCGTTTACACAGCTACCTGTTTCAAATATTTCTTTTATATTTTCACAAGTATCACTTGCAATTTTATGCAATGCTTCTTTAGTAAAAAAGGCTTGATGAGACGTAATAATTACATTTGGCATAGATAAAAGTGTAGATAAATCTTTATCTCTTATATACGAATTAGACATATCATTTAAGAAAAATTCAGCTTCTTCTTCATAAACGTCTAAACATAAACCTCCTATCTTACCCTCTTCTAGTTTTTCTATCAAACTATCTGTATCAATAAGTTTTCCTCTACTAGTGTTAATTATATATACTCCTGTTTTCATTTTAGAAATACTCTCAGAATTAATCATTTTCTCATTTTCAGATGTTAATGGGCAATGCAATGAAATAATATCTGACTCTTTATATAGTTCATCTAAAGAAACATATTCAAATCCCATTTCTTTTGCAGCATTTTCATCTTTATATACATCATAAGCAATTACTTTTGCCCCAAATCCTTTCATTATATTTATAAAGCATTTACCAATTTTACCAGTTCCAATAACTCCAACAGTTTTTCCATGAATATCAAATCCAAGTAATCCATTTAATGTGAAATTGTACTTCTTCGTCCTTTGGTATGCTTTATATATTTTTCTATCCACAGATAATAAAAGAGCAACTGCATGTTCTGCAACCGCATATGGAGAATAAGCAGGCACTCTAACGACCTTTATACTTGAATCCATATGTTTAATATCAACATTATTATATCCAGCACAACGAAGCGCAATTAATTTTACTCCACATTTTTTTAATATATTAATAGTCTCCTCATCAACCATATCGTTAACAAAAATACATACAACATCAAAACCTTGTGCAAGTGGAGCTGTCTCACTATTTAATTTTGATTCAAAATAAGTTATATTGTATCCATATTTTTTATTATACTCATCAAATAATTTTTTGTCATATTCTTTTGTATCAAAAAAAGCTATTTTTATCATAAAATTACCTCCTATCTAACTTTAATATTATACCACTACAAATCTGTTTTAACAACAAATAAGAAAAAAATTGCTAATTTAAATAAACTATGATATAATTCAATCGCAAAAATAAAATTATTCAAACATCTAATTAGAAAAGAGGTTAAAAAAATGAATAAAAACTTTACTGAAGACATTATTGAAGGTAGTAAAAATTGGATAAAAACTATACCAAATAATTACGCTATAATGTGTACAAATACTGCTATAGATAAAATAAAGAAACAAATTTTATTAACATTTAAATATGTTACAAATAACACTAGATCAGTAGGATCTGGCTTTATCTTAAAATATGGAAGTGTATCGCTTCCAATAGATACTAAAGAAATCATTATATCAAAAAACGATATAAGTAATAGACCTAGTGTTTTTATACGAAAGTCTAATCAAATTATATATATAGGATCTCTTAATAGCAATAATATAGTCCTATCAAAATCATCGTATAATAATGTGTTTTTTACTGATATTATTCATTATTCTAATAGACAAATTGAAAGACAAAAAAGTGACTATAATGCTCCTAAATGGTTAAAAGATTTTGCAAATCAAAATGGAGCAAGCGTAGCATATTTTAAATTAAAATGATGATTAATTTTATTCTACAAAAATAAACAGCGAATGAATCCACATTAATTTTGTGGATTCATTATCTTTACTATTAAAATTTTTTTATTTTCATTGCATTTCCTTCTTCAAGAAGTTCAATATGATTTAAAGCTTTTCCTGTTCCTATAGCAACACATGACTGAGCATCTTCAGCAATCATAACAGGTATACCAGTTCTTTCTTCTAGTAATTTATCAAGACCGTATACAAGACCTCCTCCACCTGTTATATAAATTCCTCTTTCACTAATATCAGCTGATAATTCTGGTGGTGTTTCTTCTAATATGGTATGTACTCCTTCTACTATGACATCTGCACAAGGTTTCAATGCATCAAAAATCTCTTCAGATGTAAGTTCAATTTCTACAGGTAAACCAGTCGTTAAATCTCGTCCTTTTACATTCATTCTTTCAAGTACTGTTTTAGGATACATACAGCCTATATTAATTTTTATATCTTCTGCAGTTCTTTCGCCTATTATAACATTTTTATTTCTTTTAACATACTTAATTATAGCATCATCGAATTTGTCTCCAGCCATTTTTAAAGACATACTTCTTACTGAACCTCCAAGAGATATAACAGCAATATCTGTAGTTCCTCCTCCAATATCAACTATCATACTTCCATAAGGCTTTCCAATATCTATCCCAGCTCCTATTGCTGCAGCAATAGGTTCTTCAATTAATGAAACTTTTCTTGCTCCTGCATGATTTGCAGCATCTATCACAGCTTTTTTTTCTACTTCTGTAACACGAGAAGGGACACATATCATGATCCTAGGAGAAAATACAAATTTTCCACATACTTTTGTGATAAAGTATTTCAACATTTTTTCTGTAATTGTATAATCAGATATAACTCCATCTTTTAATGGTCTTAATGCTATAATATTTCCTGGAGTTCTACCTAACATTTTCCTAGCTTCTTGTCCAACTGCTAATACTTCGTTAGTATTTTTATCAATAGCTACTACTGATGGCTCTCTTAAAACAATGCCTTTTCCCTTTACATATACAAGTATTGTAGCTGTTCCTAAATCAATTCCAATGTCTTGTCCAAAAATCACAATTTTCTCCTCCCATATTTGTTACAATTATATTACATTTTGTTTACAAATGCAATAAATTTGGAAAAAGTTATAAAAAATAATAAATCTCAAATTTGTTTCATATTTTTATTATGCTCCATAATAATTTAAAACTAGAATTCTTCTTATAATTATCTTTTCTAATTTATATTTTTACAAATTTTATTCTATAAATAATTTTTAGTTTTATCTATATTTCCATTATATACTGTATCCTATTAAATTTCGTTAATATAATCTATAATTATATTTTTAAATTAAAAATATTGCACACAATGGAATTGCTTTTATATTATTTTCAAATTCAAAGTTTTTAGATGAAATTTTAATTGCATACTTTGGTTTATTTTATCTCATATACATATTTAAACTAGTAGACTTTATACAATTATCACTTTTAAATTCTACGGATATTACTCAATCTTCATTATATATAAAAAAAAACCGTCTCTGTATTATATCCATATACCCAATAATATATGTTGCTAGTCAATATTTTTGCCACTTTTTAAACATTTTTGACTATATTTTTATCATTCTTTAATATATTTAATTTCAAACACATACAAAATTTTAATTTAAAACCATACATACTTTCTTAATGTATATATGGTTTTTTATATTTAATTATAATTTATTTTAATAAACTCTATCCGGCCTTGTTATTCTTGTATTTCATTTTTGTAGCCATGCCTCCTCTTATATGCCTTTCAGATTTATTTATTTCTAATACCTTCTTTGCTTCGATAGCAAGTGATGGATTTACTTTTTGTAACCTTTCAGATATATCTTTATGAACTGTAGATTTACTAACATTAAATTTTTTAGCTGCTTGCCTTACAGTACTTTTGGTTTCTATAATATATGTAGCAAGTATTTTTGCTCTTTCTTCTATATCTAACAATAAAATCGCCCCTTTTTCAACAAATTTTGAACCTATATACTATTATTGTATTCTTAAATTTATTAATATATTCTAAATTATGAAAAAATATTAGTAGGATCTTGACTAACTCCATCTTTAAACAACATAAAATGAAGATGTGATTCATCTTTTATCTCTCCTATTGCTGTTTTTCCTATTTTCCCAATTTTTTGACCTTTTATAATTGTTTGTTTTTCATTTACCAATGTGTCTTTATCTAAATTAGAATAACTACTCTTATATCCTTGTCCATGATCAATAACTATAGTTATTCCATAAAAAGAATCTTCATATACTTTTTCAACAGTACCCCTTTCTATTGACTTAATATACTCCCCTTCAGCTGCTTTTATATCTATCCCATCATGTGTTTTCCATAATTCCAATGTTTTTGAATATATTACTTTATCAACAGAATATACTTTTAAGATTTCTCCTTCTACAGGTTTTGAAAATTCAAGGGGTTTTACTTGTACTTGAGTATTTGTCGAGGTGGTTTTTTTTTCTGTATTTTTACTAGTTACTGTGTTACTATTATTTACCACCTCAGTTTCTTTTTTTTCAACATCAGTTATAGTATCTTTATTACTTGTTTCATTACTTTGAGTTTCAACGTTACTATCTTGTGAAGCTTGGTTTACTGCGTTTATAGTTTCATCATTATCTATAGAATTAAAAACTTGGTAATCTTCTTGATTAACTAAATTATATGTTTTAGTAGCCAAAGTAACACTACCTATTCCCAGAATAAACATTCCTACAAGTAATACATAATAACCTTTACTAAGTTTATTTTTATTTTTTATCAAATTATTATAATAAATTTTAATTTTAGGTTCTTTTCTTGTATTTACTTCTTCTTTTACATTGTTAATATAGCCTTTTCTTACTCTTACTTGATTTTCTTGACTTGTAATGTCTTTTTTTATATTGTGTTCTACTTCTTCCTCTTTATATTTAATAATACTTGCATCATATACTTTTTTTAATTTTAAGTTTTTATATTTTCTATTTTTTATATTATTTAAATTTTTACTATCCTTTTCTTTTTTATGTATATCTTTATTAGTTATTAAATTATCATTTGTTTTTTTATTAATAAAAAAGTTTTTTATTCTTATCTTCATTTTTTCTCCTTTTGTTTATTTTAGTGTAATTATCTCTACACCAGTATAATAATGTTTTATAATTTCTTCATAAGTTTTACCATTTTTAGCATAAAAATCAGCTCCAACTTGGCTCAAACCAATTCCATGTCCATTTCCTATAACATTAAAGACAATACTATTTTCTTTTATATCAATTGTAAAATTAGTTGATCTAAGTCCAAATAATGTTCTAAGCTTTTCAGCACTTATTTTATATTCTCCAACTTGAATATTCTTTACTCTACCACTAGTAGTTAAATCACATATTTTTACCTCCTTACACATCTTAAGTTCAAGACTTGATCTTGACATATCATCTTCTTTTAATTTATTTATAAAATTCTCAAAAGTTACTTCTACAATACTAGTTCTATTTGCATAATCTTCTGCTTCTTCATTTTCTACAGAAACTAAGTATGGTAATTTTTCACCTCCCCATATCTGATCAACACTTTCTGTTTTTTCAGGACTACTAGCATGAAAAAAAGCTTTTATTAAAGATCCATTATATGTTATTACTTGGTCCTGTGTTGAAACTACAGCCTCATTAACATTATTCCAGTAAGTATTAATCGTTTGTTCATCATAACCTTTCCTTCTCCATATTTCTAAAATTTGCTCTTTATTATAAAAAGCTTGACAATGTGCATAGTTATCACAAATGTCAACACCCTCTCCTTCAGCATGGGCTTCTATCCTTTTGTAAGTATAAGTTCTAGCTACAACTGCTTGAGCTTTTATTGCTTCTATATTATAATATGGAGGCATCTCTGCTGGTACTACACCTCTTAAATAATCATTTATATCCATAGCTACAACTTCACCTGTTTTACATAGCTTTACTCGTATAGTCTCATTTGCTTTGTAGTCTATCATATTTTTTTCTTCATTTTCTTTATTTTCTTCTTCTTTTTTTGCTTCCTCTTCTTTTGAATTTTGCCACAAATTAACACAAAACAATATTACAGATAAAATTATAAGTATACACATTAAAGAGTACAAAAAAACAAGCCATTTTTTCAATATATATCACCTTTGATATATATATATTCATGACTTGTCTTTTTTATTACTGTTTGTCCTAAAAAGATATACTTTTTTTATATTTGTTAGTTTACGTTATTGATTAACAAACCCAAAACTATGTTATAAAATTTTAGGTTTTTCTGTATAGATCAATAAAAATATTTATACATTTTTAGTCAAATTAACACTACAGCTTTTTAATCTCTTCATAAGATAAATTTGTTATTTTGGAAATCATTTCAATACTAATACCTTTACTTAACATAGTTTTAGCTACCTGTACTATCCCTTCTCGTCTTCCCTCTTTAATACCTTGTTTTATTCCTTCATTGTAGCCTACTAATCTTGCTGAACTCATCTCTAGTCTTGTCCTTTCCTCTAACTCCGCTAACCTTCTTATCCTTTCATCTCCTACTAAGTATTTATACTCTTTATCTTCTTTTTTTATCAATTTATTACTTTCCATAACTTCTTCCACCCTTTTTCTATTTTCTCTATCTATAAATGTTAACCACTCTGATACCTTATTTCCTATTTCTAGATTTTCTTTCCTAAATTTTGGTAACTCTATATAATAATATTTTTGGTATTTATTTATCTCATATTCTTTGTGTTCTTCTAATACGGTTATTGCTTTTGAGATTGATTCTTCATACGGTATGAAATTATAATCTAATATTTATATTACTATCACTGGTTTTAGTTTTTTGTAATCTTCTCCTGCTTTTAATTGAGATGCTATAATATTACTTGAATATTTAGTTGTTCTCTCTATTATATTATGATTGTCTACTATTTGTATTTCTATATCTACTATTGTATCATCATTTAATATTCCTTTTATATCTATTACTCCTAATTTATCTATTACATTTTCGATATTTAACTCTACTTCCTTTTGAATTTCTATTTTTTTTATATCTATTTTTAACAATGATGTTAAAAATTCTTGTAAAAATTCTTCATTTCCTTCTTTAGTAAATAATTCTTTAAAAACTATATCATTTTTTACTTTATATATTTTGTTTGTTTTTCCAATTGACAATATATCTTTTTACTCCTTATTATATCTAATTTTTTTATTAAAAGCAAGATTTTATTAACGAATTAAACACTATTTGATAAATATTAAACACTAAAAGATTAAAAAATATAATTAAATATTATGGGATAAACTATTTAAAATAAAATTATTTTTAGAAAAAATACTTAGATTTTAAATTATGTCTAGACAAAAAATACTTTACATTATTGTAAAGTGATACGATTATACTGTAATAAATGTTATTTGTAAAGAACTTTTGTTATAAATAAAGAAAATTGACAAAATTAGTTATTAAAAAGATATAATTTAAAGACATGCAACCTATATATAGATTGCATGTCTTTACTAAATAATTTTATCTAAAAAGTCATTAACATCACCTTTTTAATTAAAGTCATTAGCTGCTCTATCATCAGTGTCATATAATATAACTGTACCTTTAATTTTTTGGTAATCTTCGTCTCTATCTATTTTCCATATACCTTTTTCTAATTGAATATTTAAAGGATTAGTCAATTCACTACCTACCTGATTAAAGCCTAAAAATCCTTCATAATCCCATTGGGTTGTATTTGTAGTATTTGCACTTGCCAAATCATTTTTATTATATGAAATAGACACTTGAGTTCCATTTACTTTATCAATTGCTTCTATATTAAACACTACTCCAATATAACCGTTTGTTAAAACTTGACTTTCACTAGGACTATCTCCCGATTTTACGGCAATTGTTGAATTTGGTAATTTAAATTCACCATACCAAGATTGTACGAAAGTACTTTCAGTTGTAGCCATCATATTAGAATTTAATTCGAATCCTGAAAAATTAGCTATTCTTAAATTATTTAATTTATTAGACATATAACTTAAATCATCTGTTACATATAAATTTGATTTAAATCTATATCCATCATTTGGTCTAAACTGTATTGTATATCCACTACCGACAAATTTAACATATTTTCCAGATGAGTTTTTATAATACAAATCTATATTTGTATTTAATCCAGTGCCATCTTTAGATATATAATAATATGAAGGCTTTATGACAATTTTTTTAGTATTAGTATTTAATGTATTTCCTGATGAATTCAAAGCTCCCGTTGTTTTTAAATCAAAACTAAATCTATATCCTAACTTAGGAGCAAATATATAAGTTGTATTAGTATTCTTATAAGGAGCCAATGGTATAATTGTCTTAAAATCATTTTCAAAAATTCTATCAACCATCTGATTTACATTAGCAGTATTTAATAACCAATATCTTGTACCAGAATAATAATTTGTATCACTTCTTTCATTTACGTCACTGCTATTACTAACTCTAAATACATCTTTATATGCTAAGTCAGTACAATCTGTGATTTTAAAGTCATAAATCCTATTTAAATTTGTTGTGTTAACGACACGTTCAACAATATAATGGGAATCTTCTGTCATATTACTATCATTTCTATCTAATATAGTATTATTTCCATTCCTTGAGGAAGGTTCAACTGTATTAGAAGAAGATCTACTAGCATTTGGATTATCAATCCTATCATTATTATCAACATCAATATATGCATTTCTATAAGAATTAATTGTATTATAATTCTCTAAAGAGTCCTTAGCAATCTGTGCATCAACAAAATTATCACTTATACAATTTTTTGCAATCGCGAATATTTTATATTTATTAGTAAACTGACCTACAATATCACTAGCTGTTCCATTACTAGCTGTTCCAGAAAGAGACTGACCATTTTCTAATCTAATAAAAGTATTTGCCTCTAAAGTTCCTACATTTCTTACTAAACTTTTATTATTCGAATTTATAATTTGACAATTTGATATCGTAAAGTCAAATTTAACTTTATAGTAGGATATATATGGATTAGTATTCACAGATACATCTCCATAAGTTAATGTTCTTGAAACTGGTGTAAATGTAAATTTAGCATTTTTTTGTATAACTCCATCTTGTTCTACGCCACTGTGATTTACATACCCACCTGTTTCATTTTCTACTTTAGCATTTAATATTCCTATAGGTGTATATATATTTATATTTTCATTTATCTCTGAAGTCTTTGCTATATTTGTATTAGTCACATCATAAGAATTAATATCATAATTTCTAGTTTTAGTCTCAGATCCACTTGAATTAGTAGCCAAATCATACATTTTATATGTTATATTAGCAGTAGCAAATCTTAAGCCATTATATGCATTTGTTTTTACTTTATATTTTGAATTATTTGAAGCATCATAATCTAATGTATCAGTTTTATTAGGAAGAGGTAATCGTTCCTTAGTATCTAGATAATTTGTATAATATCTTTTTAATTGCTCCCTAACCTTTCCAATGTAATTATCACCTGTTTCTTCAGAAGTTCTAGTTCCAGTAGTACTAATAGAAAAACTTTCGCCATTCTCATAAACTTTTCCTCTTGGTTGTGTTCCAGTTTGCTCAACACTTACATTTGTACTATCTATTAGATATACCCATAAATGAGATAATCTAAATTTTTGCTTTAAGGTTACATAATATGTAACTGGGACAGCTCTAGTAACATCAGTTAAGGTTTCACTTGATTTTGTCTCATTTTTATAGCTAACATTTGAACTTCTTATAGTCTCAGTATATGTAGTTCCATTTTGATTATATCTTGTACATCTTTCATATCTTGTATAATAATAAGTTGTATAGCCCTCAGAACCGCCTGTTCCATCAGGTCCTGCCGGAACAGCCGGTGTAACCACAGTATTTGTTAATACATAATCATACCAATGATCTACTTTTCCATCTTCCATTCCAGTAATAGTAAATGATAATGTACCATTACTATTTAAACCAATATTAGAAAATTTTAAAGTCTTTGAATTAACATTTCTATTACTTGAACTACCAAAAGTAAAATTATTTTTATTAATTGTATATGAATTGCTTACAGATATAGGTTGATTAGAATCATTCCTAGTTGTTCCTGTTGTTTCATATTCATTATAATATATATTAGGTTCATTTCCTTTTTTACTATCTCCTTCTATTTTCAAATACCTATATTCAGCATAATCTTTCATATAACTTTTTGTATCATCTAAAGATACTCCTGTTGTCTCATTTACAAAAGGTAATAAATATCTTTTTGCACCTTCTATATAAGGTATCAAATAATTTGTTGCATTATTAGTACTACTTGGTACATATTCAATATTTGACTTTTCATTATTATATTTTGTATGAAATGCCAATCTACCTGTAATAGTAACATCTGCATTACTAGGTTCATCTGGGTTCTTAGGAGTATAATAGAAAATTATAACATTATACTTTGTAGTTGCACTAGCATTTATCCACCAGCCATCTTTTAATAGTAATTTAACTCCTGATACTTCAGTATTTGCTTCACTATATGTAGAACCAGTATATTTTCTATATCCGTTATATGTATACTCAACTCCATTAATAGTTACTTTATTATTACCGTCAAGTCTACTACTTTTATATACTCCACCATTAGCAATATTATCAGCTTTAAAACGATAAGCAGTTTGATATGCATTTGTTACAGATAATTTGGTTAAATCTGTTTCTTTGAAACCTGTGGAAAACGTCTCAGTATCTTTTAATTCATTTATAACTGCACCTGTTTGTTTATTTACATGTTTAATATATATATATTGATACTTACCTGTTATTTGTTTTGGTTCATAATAAAAGGTTACTTTTATTGGTTCGGTACTATTATCATTTGCAACCTCACGACTAGTATGGCTACTATCTAACATTCCCGAATCATAATCGCCAGAAACAACTTGCATTCCAGCATAATTATATTTTGTACCATTATTATATGTTTTATTAAGTATATTACTATTATACTTTACATTAAGATTTTTTTGACTAGGAGTTAAACTATAATGCTCTAACCAATATTCACCATCAAATTCAACATATCCTAAATTATCGATTAAATTATTAATAATAGTTCCATCTACAAAAGACTGAGAAGATTGTGCGTCGTCCCACAAAATACCGTTAGTGTCATTAGTTCCTAATATACGATATGTAACATATACTTCCCTATTTTTAGGCACCTCTTTAAATGGTATCAATATGTAGTTATCATAGTTGTTTAAAGCAGACTTTCCTTTTTGATAAACTCCATCAGCATCATAACCATAATTTGGATAATCCCAATCATCTCTAGAATTATAATAAAATTCATAAGCGTTAGACATATTTTGATTAGCATCCATTGACAAAACATTAGTCAATCTAACTTTAGCATATAATAGTCCATTTATTTCTTGTATATCTAATTTCCCTGGAGAATTAGTATACATATCATCAATTAATTTTTTTACATAATTTGTTTCTGAATTTCCCAATCTAAATGTTGAAATTCTCATCCATTGATCTACATTTCCATTGGAATCATATCCATAATTAGAGGATTCTTCCACTGCATATTCACTTTCTTTTTCTACACGCTCCGTCTCAGACCATGTAGAATAAAATTCTTCTTTTATATCATGCCCAGGATCTTGTTTTTTTATATACGTACTTCCTTGATGAGTTAAATTCTCATAATTAATATAATTGCTAGAAGATATAACATTATTCCCAGAATCATCAAAATATACTAACACATCTTGTTTAGTACTTGGTTCAGAACTATAATATGCATCATCCTTTAAATGTAAAGATATATATCTTGTCAAATACCAAGCCGAACCACCAGTTCTATTTCTTAAAATTTTAGGCTCAGTATGATTAGATGAGGATGATGTACTATATGCCTTAACAAAAGTTGTCCATCTAAGATTATTTAGATTTGCATCTGCTTGAAATATAATATTTTTAGCATAAAGGTTTGGAATAAGTATCATTAATAAAGTAAAAAACATTAAAAATATTCTATTAAAAAATTTTTTCACTTACTCCACCTCCTCAGTTTTTACCTCAACAATTACAACATCTTTAGATACATCTAATAAAATTTCACTAATAAATTTTAATTTCATATAAGGTTTATTAGATTCTAATGTTGAACTCAATAAACTATCTACATATATTATCATATTTTTATTTGTATATTTTACTTTTTTTCCAGAATTCAAGTCTAAAAATAAAATATTATCCATTGTATCTGAATTTTCGACATTAATTTCTAATTTAGTTCTAGCCCTACAATAAAAACCATCATTGTATACTATAGGCATTTGTACTGTTGCTTTTCCACTTAAAATTATCCTATTAGACTTTACATATTCAACATATTTTTTTATAGTATAATCATCTATAATATCCATCGTTAATTTTTGAACATCTTCTTTAAATTTATTCTCATCAATCGTCCTATAATCAACGTTTAATATTAATGAATAATATGCCTCACATTGTTCTTTTATTGATGTATAATAATCTTTCATATCTCCATAATAATCTACAGGATTAATCACCTCTCCACTTATATCTTTATCAAATTCTTGTTCATACACCTCATTTTCTACTTCATCTAATAAATAAGGATACTGATTAGAATTGCTAGGTTCTTCTGTATTATCATTTCTTATAGTTCCAAATCCATTTGCTAGTATATATTTCTCATAGTATTGTATTAATAATTTATTAGCTATCCCTTTATTAACAAAACTTTTACCTTTAAGTTTACTTTCATTATTTTCTATTATCTCACTAGATACCAAGTCAGTTATATTCGTTCTTTCTCTTTGAGAATATTTATCTATATCTTTAAAAGATGGTTCTATTTCTGTACTATAAGTTTCTCCTAAAATATAATACTTCGCATTTGATAAATACCTTATAAAATCTATATAAGACGCTCTATTTTTTATACTACCTTGTTCATCGCTTGAAATAATTCCTTTCTTTAAAGCATACGAAATCCATTTTTCGTTTTCAGTATTACTACTTTGTTCAAACTCATTTACATTTGTAGTATTTAAAGTAATTGCAATAACTAATTTTATGGCTTCCAACTTTGAAATACTTTGATAGCTAGACACAGATGAATTATTATACAAGCTATTAAATCCATAATATTCTATTTTTTTTCCATATTCATCATATTTTCTATAACTTAATACTTTTATTACAAAAAATATAGAAAGTATCACAAATAATGATAAAATAAGTATTATAGTTAGTTTAATCTTTCTATTTTTCCTTAACTTCATAGATATCTCCTTTTTTACTGTAAATCTTCAACTATTAAGCTATTAACGTGTGTATTTGTTAAATAAACATTAGTAAAATCATCATCAATAGATACTAATTTAACATCAATATACACTACATTAGAATTCTCATTATATGTAACATTTTCTACAGTATTTAAATCACCAAATAACAAGTTTTCTTTGGTATCAGAGTTAATTATATTATATTGTAATTTAGTTCTAACTCGTATGTTTTCACCATCAAAATATATAATAGGCATTTGTACACTAACACTACCATCAATAACAATTTTATTATCTATAACATACTTTTGATATTTTTCAATAGTCTCTAAATCATAATTATTAATTACAAAAGAATTAACATTCTGTAAAAAAGACTCTTTATCAAAATTATTATAATCAATATTTAAAATTGTATTATAATAATCATCTATCATTATTATCCAATCAGATAGTTGTTCTTTATACTTTACATACATATCCATTGGTAATATACTTTTAGATACATCTACATAATCAAATTTTGCTTCATAAATTTTCTTATTAATATTAGCTAAAGTATATGTATAATCTTCATAATTATATGGTAACTTTTCACTATTAATATTCAATTTATCATCTTCTGTCAAAGTCACAGTATTATATTTTTCTACAAATCTAATAACAAGCTGATTTAACTCACCTTTTACAATATTTCTATTTGCGTTTAATTTACCATCAAAATTATCTAATATTTTATTCCAAACCATATCTTTGATTATTATCTGTTCATCATTAGTATATCTATTAAAATCTTTATAATTTGGTGTACTATCCATATCAAGATTCTTTCCTAAAACAACATTTTTATACTTACTAAGTAAAGATAATACTTCCATATAAGTAGCTCTTTTATCCTGATTTTCTCTGGTTACATAACCCTCACTAAGTAAACCATTTTGTTCTGCATAATCTACCCAAACTTGGTTTTCATACTCTGGATTATCTAAAGTCCAAATATCTGATATATCATACACATTTAAAAGTGATGAAACTATAACTTTTACCATTTCAGATTTTGTTACTTTATCAGTTGTATTAGCAGTTTTACTGTCATACATTAAATTAAAGCCATAATTATTCATATTATTTTCATAAGATGTATAATCTTTATATTTATTGTTTAAGTAAATATTATATACAAAAAACAATGTTCCACTTAAAACTAATATAATTATAGCAATTACAATATATTTTGTAATTCTCGATTTAAAAAATCTTTTTTTATCTTTTCTCGAATCCACCACATTATTTTTTTTGACATAACTTGGAACAATCTTTGGTTTATTTACTTCATTTTTAGTATTATTCTCCTCCAAACATCTCACCTCTCTTATGGATTACAAACTGGGCATGGATAAAATCCACCTACTATATCATTTTCACGATTATCTTCACTACCTATAGTATATGTTACTTGAGCAGATGCCGCCTGCTGTTTAGTAATAACATAAGCTGGTGTAATTATAGTTTCCCATTCATCACCATTATGAAATGAACTCAAATACTCTGGACAATTTTCATCTTTATGATATAAATTCAAATTATATTTTGAGCTACCATTATTCAAAATGGAAAAGAAGTATTTATCTGTCTCTTTTAATTTTGATACTGAATAAGATTTAGTATTTAAATATTTATTTCCAGTATTTAGCCCCTGAACAAAAGCAAATATTCCTACATTATTAATAGCACTTGACATTTCTTCAGTAGTAATTGTCGGGAAAACAAAACTATAATTAATTCCAGCGTTTTTTGCATATGCATTAGCTGCATTAGTGTAATATGAAATTTGTTTTACAATAGTGTCAATAATAATGTCTCTCCTTTTATTTAATAAATTTTTTACAACTGTTTTTCTAAAACTTGAATTAGTACATAAATCTTCATTATTATTAGAATCTGAAATATAGAAATTACTTACTTCATAGTTATTTCCACTTCCATAAGAGCCTCTATGTGTTATATAATCATCCATTGTAAATTCCACTGTATGATATTCATAAGCACCATTAACAATACCATCTCTCATTTCATAGTCTCCGCCACCATTTTTTATTATACTATACGTATATGTATAATACTTCTTTGGTTTAACTACATGCTCTACCGTATTATTCACATTTTCTTCTGATGATATATATACACCATTATAATCTATTATTGCTATTACAGGAATAAAAGTCTGAAGATAACGTTGCGCTGCATCATTTCCTTTAATACCAAAATTATTATATAAAGAATTTAAAAATGTATCTTTTGCAATCTCAGGATTAATACTGACCTTGCTATTTTGTATTCCAGAATACCCATAGTCATTTTCTGTATCACCACTCTCAACTTCTTTCATTTGATTAGCCGCGTCTTCAGTAGCTATATTAATTATCTTATTATAATACATTTCTTGCTCTTGAGCCTTAATAGTATAGGAAACGTTTACATAAGCAATAATAATTATTGGTAAGATTATAGCCACAAAAATCAAAGCTAAATCTGTTATCTTCATACTTTCACCTCCTTACACTAAATAGAAGTATATTCAATATCATAGTTATAAACACCATATCTCATAATGTTGTTATCATCTTTTGTATTTAAATAACAACCACTTCCACAATTATTTTCATAATAAATTTTTAGTGTTTCAAACACCTCTAATAACTCAGAACTAGATGAACTATTAACATTTGAATAGTCAAATTCTAATGTAACAGTTATTAAACGAGCTTGTTTATTTGAAATTACAATTTCACCTGACTCTATTTTATCGAATTTTTTTTGTTGCATATCATAGGAACTTTTTACGTTTACATATTTCCCAGAACTCAAATTAATTCTTGTTGTCGTATTTAACTGACCTACATCTTTTTGTATAAAAATTTTTGATGAATTATATAATTTAAAATCATCTTTTTTATATGCTCCATGTCCAGATCCTAAATAAACGTCTAACGTTATTTTCTTTGGATAAGCATTCATAAATTTTGGAATAGGTATATCAAAGTTATCTCCGTTAAATTCTTTACCTCCTGTGCTACCAGATACTGTTGAAGTTACTGTTATTTGTATTGTTTTTTCATCAGTTTTATTGCCAGCCTCATCATTGCCAACAACAGTTAAAGTATGATCTCCTTCGGATAAGGATGGAATAGTATAAGTATCATCTACTGATTTATTAATTGATGAACCACCATCTAAAGTCCAAGTATACGAGGTTACTTTATTCCACCAACTACTATTTTCTGGTCCTTTAGCACTAAATACAACGTTAGTTACATAATTTGAATTGTTTGGAAATAATTTAAGTCCAGAAGAGGATATATTTTTATCAGCTGGTATAATTCCAGATACTTTTTCTAAAAAAACATTTGGCGAATTACTAACTATTCCTGCAATATCATAATATTTTGCATCTACTTTTGCCCAAGCTTGATTTTTTACAACTCCACCATAATTTACACTTATTCTTTCTTTACTTGCTGTCGGAACAATAGTATTAAAAATTGCTCCCGCCATAGTTGTATTACTATTATTCATTTTTACATAAAATTGATCTCCTTCATCTAAATAATAAGCATCATCTTTTACTATATTAGCAGACATTACATCCATTGCTTCCTCATTAGTATCAAATATATCTTTATTATAATCTATTTTATATTGTTCATCATATCCACCACTAGAATTACTTGTTAAAATTTTTTTATGAGCTTCTAACTGTATATCATAAATATTTCCTGTGTTTGATAATTCCAAAATATATTTATTATACATTTCTTGTGTCAAATACCCAGACTCTAAAACTTCATCAACAAAATTAGTTGTCGCTTTCAAAGCAAGATTATATGACATATCATCTTGCCTCTCAAAATAATTATACAATGGAAAAATGACAATAAGTATGACAAAAACTAGCATTGCAATAATAATACTTAAATTATCTTTCATATAATTTCTCCTTATTTTTTTACTATACTAAAATTATTCTCTGAATTCACTTTTATATAATAATTTTTATTTCTTACATTATTAATTAATTGACTATATGAATAGTTATTATTACTAATACCAGTATTTGTATTAAAATTAACTGTAGAAAACTCTTGTGGAATATTAGTATCATCAGCATATTTATCTTTTTTTACATAGTTAAAATAATATGATATAATTTCACTACCGTTTAAATTCAAATCATCATATGATGGTGCTTCAATAACACTTTGTCCTGTTACTATATTGCCATATTCATAAGATGTATCCGCTAATGTAGTAATTCCGTTAAACAAATATAAAGTTGTAGTCAATGCAGCAATAAAAACTACAATATACGTTCCAGTATATATCGCTTGAAAAGATGACTCTTCCATATTATCCTCCTCCTCATTACTTTAAGTTTTCCTGAATGTAATTGTTATCATATCATTATTACTTCTACTCACCGAACAATTATATAAATCATTATATTGCGTTTTAGGACTACTAGTTTCTTCAGGATCATATGAATTAATCGTATCAATATTCATATTTTGATTTGTAAATGTTGCACCACTTCTTATTACAGTTACCCTAACATTGCTATTATTATAATACTTATTTAAAGTATTTATTAAATCAAGTCCTGTTTTTTGTGTACCATCATATTCATCAAACTCCTGAAATCCACTGGAAATGTTAGTATCTGTTTCATAAACATCAGAATATACTTGTCTCATCAAGTCAATAGATATAAGTATAGCCGAAGTTATTGCAATAGTAACAAATATACCTATAGCTATAACTATTGCCTTATTAGTTACTACATTCAAAATATATTCCTCCTTCTTCTATTCAGATCTATAGTAAGATAAAGTAGAAATTAAAATAGCATCCGTATTGTCTATCATTCCATTTCTATCTATGTCAGCCGAAATTTTTTGAATAGTAGTAAACGATACGGTCCTCAATAAATAATCATTTATTAATGTAAAATCATCTATATTAACAATGCCATCTTGATTTACATCTCCTATTAAATCTACTTTGTATTCTTGATTTTTTACAGTTCCTCCATAATTTACATATACTTTAGTATCATTGCCAGAATTAGCCCCCAAAGTCAATGTATTAAATAGTACTGAAGCTATAGTCGTATTTTCATTCTTTATAGTTATAGAAAATTGGTCACCTTTATTCATAACTAATAATCCTTCATTTGACAATCCATAAATCCTTGCTGTAGTAGGTAAAGCATTTACGTTTAAAGAACTATAATTATTTAAATTCGCAGCAACAAAATTATTATTATCACCACTCAAAAATTCTAATATTTGCTCAGTAGAGTATTTCCTTTCTGATAATTTATAAGTTACTTGAGCCTTAGCATTATTTTTATCTATTAAGTTAGTTTCATAATTAAAAATCTGTCTATTATTATTCTTATCGTAATTTTCAAATAACTTTTTCTTTTCAAGATAATCATATTCTGATACTATTACATTCTTTCCATCACTATCACTTGTCTTACCAATTATCTGTATAACCGGATTATACTGCTTAGCTAAATACTGCATTGAAATATCATACACATTACCTGTTGTAGATAATTCAGTAACAAAATCATTATACATATCCATTGTCAAATATCCTTTTTCAAGCACATTATCAACAAAATTAGTAGATATCTTTAAAGCAAATGAATAAGAAATATCATCTTTTTTTTCAAATGCTATATATAAAGGTAATAAAAAAAATATAATAACAGATAATAAAATAGAAAATACTCTTTGTACTACATCTTCCATATTAATCTCCTATCTAATGTATATTTATATTAGTAATACCTCCCGAAACACTTGGAGTATCTAATGTATACATACTATTTGGTAAAATATATCGTATTACCTTATCAGCTTCTGTAGAACTCCCCTGAATTCCATTATAAGTATAAGTAGTATTTATAATTGGATTTCCAGATGCATCATAATTATTGGTAAATAAGCTTAAATTTGTAACATTTATATTTACATCTTGCCTTCCTACAAAATAATTTAATATATTTTTTATATCTGTCCCACTAACCTTATTTTTTAATAAAATATCCTCTATACTCTTCTCATACAATCCAGCTATATCTGTTCCAGAACCTATCTGTCTAACAGCATCTTTAGCCGTATTGTAGTATGTCAATACTGCTGTAATAGTAACTAAAGCCACAATTACACCAACACCTATTGTTATGGCTCTTACAGATACATCTTCCATGTATTACCTCCTTAAATAATTACTCATATATGCTTTAAAAAATATAAAATTTACTGTACTTATATTTTTTAAAGCACATCTTATGTACTTTAAATAGCTAAAAAAGCCATCCCAACTATATAACCATTACATTTTAGCAATACAGACTTATACTTAGAACTAAGATTTATATAATTTTTTTCATTTGAATTACTATATGATTCTAAAGATTTCTTGCTATATTTACTATTTATAGACTTTTCTTGAATAATAAGATTTGTTACATCATTATAATTACTTGAAATAATTATACTTTCATAATTAGTATTTTGTCCATATTTCCCACCTTTTCCAGTAACCCAAAACCTATATCCAGTATTATTATAATCTTTTCCATTATTTAATAATAATATCATAATATTCGAATTGTTATAGTAATTTTTAATTGTAGTCAAAACCTGTGATGCGGATAAAATGGTATTATCATAAACTCTACTAGTATTAGTGTCTATCACATTTGATAATTCACTAATAGAATTAGAAGACTCTCCTGTTTTATCAACAACTTGCACATATATAAAATACAACGCTATTAAAATAACTATAGAAGCAACTATAGCCCCTATATGATTTATAACAATGAGCCTTAAATCTCTAAACATAACTACTCCTAACTAACGTTTTTAAAATATACTCCCATCACTGTATCAGTACCAGGTAAATAAATTATATATGACATATACATATCTGTAGAATCTATAATATTTGATAGACCAGTTATAGCAGTTCTCTCATTAGGATGATCATTTATTATATCTAGTAAATTACTTTTTAACAGAAAACCCATATATTTGGTTTTATCTGATTTTCTAAAAGAATAATCACCTCCTGTAGATGTACCATTTTTAGAAGGCTCCATGAAACCATCATTTTTAATATCAGCAAACCATTTTTGCTCATAATAACCATCAGTATTACTTGTATCCACACATAGTATAAAGTTCTGTTTATCATAAAATTTTTTTACACTTGCAATTACATTAGCACCTGTCATTTCTTTTACATCATAATCTGCTAATAATTGTGATGCCACATTGGAAGCTACACCTGCCAGTTGTTGATTACTACTATTCATTGCATCTGTTCCAATACCAGTTATTAACATTACAGCACTAACAACAGATATAGTTATAAACAAAGCTACTCCTATCATTATTGCCTTAGTTGAATTTTCCATATAAACCACCTTTCGTTCTAAATTTATTAAAGTTAGAATCAATTTAAAGATTAAATTTGATAAGCATTATCGTTATTTTAAAATTTATTAATCTAGTATTTCAAAAATTTATCTACTCTTACATATAGAAACTTTAAACAACTTATTAAAATAGAATTTTAAGGTATACAATTATATTACTTTAGTATAATTATATACCTTTCTTAAATTTAATAATTATCTATCAAAAAATACAACAGCAGCATATTTTTAAATATTGCTTATCACTGCAGTTTTTACTGCAGTTGTACTATCAACATCAGTACCACCAATTTGAACTTTCATCGAAGAATCATTTCTATTTACCAAATCAATAGCAGCACTTTTTTCTTGAGCATCAGTCATAACTTTTCCATCACATTGTTGCAAAGTTTATAGTAACTGTTCCTGCACTCTCGTCATAGGTAACAGCAGCATCATATTTTTGAGTATTGCTTGTCACTTGAGCTCTTACTGCAGTTGTACTATCAACATCAGTACCACCAATTTGAACTATTATTGAAGAATCATTTCTATTTACCAAATCAATAGCAGCACTTTTTACTTGAGCACCAGTCATAATTTTTCCATCATATTGATCTATAATTTGAGTTCTTAAACTTTCAGAAATTCCTCCTAACTGTTGTGTTCCACTATTAAGTAAATCTTGTCCTATTCCTGTTATTAGCATTACTGCTGCTATTACTATGATTGTTATAAATAAACCAACACCAATCATAATCGCTTTTTGTGCATTATCCATAATATATCTTCCTCCCTTTAAATAAAATAATATATATTTAAACATTAATTAAATTGGATAAGTTTTAATTAATGTTTAAAACTTTTTTAAAATGTCATTGTACTAAAGTATGTCATCATCTGCATTATACTTACTATCATAAGTGGTGCAACTAAATAACCACCAATAAGTATAACCATAGGTGCAAATCCTAATACCTTACCATATGTAACCTTTTTCTGTACAAGTCTTTCATTTCCATCTTTTCTTCTTTCGTGAAAGAATGCCCTTTCAGATTCGAGTTCATCAAATGCATCTCTAATCGGTATTCTTTCAACTGCTGATATTAACTGCTCTACAATTCTCTCAAAATCTTTGTAAGGAACATCTTCTTTTAATTGCTCAAGTGCTGCTTCAGCACCAGCTTCATAGTTATTTAAACAAGTTGATATTGGCTCCTTAAAAGCATATGAGAATCTTTCAAGCCATTCTAGAATTGTTTGAACGTCAATTCTATCAATATACATAAGCATTAGTATAATAGATTGAAATTGCATAATTTCGTTTTCTTTTTCCATTTCTCTTATCTTGTTTTTCAAGAATAAAATTAATGTTGGCATATAATATGCAATTATTGCACAAATCAGAGAGACTAGTACATGCCAGAATTTAATATACGAGTTATTAACTGTATTTATTTTATCATATACTCTATCTACCGCTTCTTGATCCACAGTACCAGTAGCAGCATCTGTAAATTCCATCTCTAATTCTTCTTTAGTCACATTTTTATTTTTATATTTATCTATATATGATTTATCTCTTTCGTTAAGTGCTTGTGCTGCCGCTTCTTGTTCCTCACTAAGTTTTCCAAAAGATAAAAACTCATCACTAATCTTATTATATACAGCACTAACATCAATTCTTTGCATATTAAACATTAAAATTAATACTAAAACAAAAGTAACTGCTGCTGCTGTTAGTTTATTAACATATAACCATTCTATTGTAAGATAAGCATTTGTGTTTTTAATTAATATTGTTTCTTTTCTATTTTTTCTAGTATGTGGTTTTGATTTAAATGCATCCACTACAGTTTTTACGAATGGATATTTATATAATTTATCTTGCCATTTTCTACCAGATACTCTATCAAATTTTATTTCTTCTGAATCCTCACGAATTATTCTAAGCATTAAGTAAGATATAAATATTGATACTATAATTAATGATTGCATTACAAAACCAATACTACTATTATAAAAGTTAGAAAGCGCTGGGAAATTTGACTCAGCCCATCCTTGTAATGGTTTTATTGCAAATAGCGGAACAACTGCAATTATTGTTAAACTTCTAAACATATAGTTAATCTTATCTCTTTTTAATATTTCAAGATGTATTTCTGTTAAGATATTATTTAAATTCTTAAGATAGACAGAAGTTCCATCAACCTTTTTGTCTCCAAGGTCAAGAGTTAAATATGATACACCAGCAAATAATTTCAAAAACCTGTTAGGTGCTGTATCATAGTATCTTTCAAGCTCTGTTTCTGGATTTGTAGAAAGCATTGCTTCTTTTATTCTCTTAAGCTGTGGTCCTATCTCTTTATCAGCAAATTCATCAATAGCTTCAGAAAAAGATTCTTCAATCATTCCATGCTCATGAAATGCATGTCTTATTGTTGTAAATACTTCTGGTAATTGTCTAAGTATCTTTTCAGATACAGAAGTAATTCCAAGATCTATAATTTTTTCTGTTATAATAAGTACACCTATTATAATCATAAGTGACATATACAAATCGTCAACTAGATTTATAAATACAAATAAAGATGCAAACAAGAAAATAAGTGCTATAAGCATTGATTTACCAGTTCTTCTTCTTAATTCATATTCAGTATAATCATTTGACATTTCCATTTTTAATCTAGTTTTTTTAGTATAATATTTGATAATTGGCATTTTAACAAAAGTTAAGTAAACAATTTGATATATTCTATCAAAACCATCTTTAACAGTTCCTCTATTTTTTACTACCAATTGATCTTGCGCAAAAAGTGCACTATTTTTCTTGTATTTATTTTTAACTAACTGAAAATATACAAGTAAGACAACCATTCCAATAACTGATACAGCAATTAAGCCTATAGCTATATATAATATCAACTATATCACCTCCATGCTATATCAAGGAAGTTATCAAATTCCTTTATATCTTCAGGAGACATGTTTTCTCTCATGGCAGTTATGTTTTCTTCACTAATTGGATTAGTAAACACATAAGTACCATCATGCCATTCAACAATATTTTTATATGTATAATTACTATTTTGTGTTTGATGTTCAAAATATTCAACTGCATTATCCATAAACTTATCTAACTTACCTTCCAAAGTTCTTTCCATTTTATAATCATTGTTATAATTAAATTCAGGATCAAGAGGAATACATTCAGTTATTCTTTCAATATATCTTGTACCGTCAACACCTCTTTTTAAGTGAATATCAAAGTTTATAACTTGTACAACCTGAACTTCTGCAACATTTTCATTATTAAACATACCTATTTTTAATAATGAGTTTCTAAGTGCTGTAATAAGGTTAGGGAAAGTTTTGGCGTGGTGCGTAAACAATGTAAATTTGGAAGCAACCTGTGCCATCTGAATCATCCATGCTGCAACCGGATCAGTAGCAACCTCTCCAAGAATGTTAACACCACCATCAGTTTTTTTCTGAACATCAAGTCCCATTTGACCAGTAATTGTATCAGTTTCTCTTAATGATAAAATGTTGTGATAAGGATAAATTTTTCTTAAGTGCAACTCAAACGCTGTTTCCTGTACACGAATTGTAATTGTCGGATATAAATATTTCATTATAGCCATAAGTAATGTTGTTTTACCACAACCTTGTTCACCTGTTATTGCTGTTACTCTAGCACCTCTTATTAAATATTTTAGTAATTCTATAACATTTGTTTTATTTTCATGTACTAACAATTGTTCTGCAGAAATTAATGTAGGTGGAGCAAATTTTCTTACAAAGAATGCCCAAGATTCAGAGAAGTTTGGTCTTAAAACAACAACTCTGGAACCATCTTTCATTTCATTGATTTTAAAACCTACAGATTCAGATAACTGACCTGGATTATTAAATTTGTATATATTCTGACATACTCTTTTAAGTTCCGCTTCACTACCAAATGACAAGAATGAAAGATATGTAGCCTTACCCTTATAGAATATCCAAACAGAATCGTATGACATAGGTATCTTTCTATTTCCCATTTGTTCAAAATATTCGTCCATTCCTGAAATTTGATCTAAGAATGAAGGCGGAATACCAGATACACCACCAGATACACCATCAATATTCATATCACGTACATCATCTATTACACTAAATCCTTTATATCCTTGATAAATTCTTTGAACTACTATTTCAAGTTTATCATCAAAAGTTAATGTATCTTCAGATATTTCTTTTGCAAAAATATCTTCAATTTCCTTTGCCGTAATAACATATGATGGAACCTCTGAGTCAAATTCATACTTTGGTACATCCAAATTATACTTTGTTATAATTTGAGTTAAAGCTTCTGCTTTATATTTTTTCTTGTATACATGAAGTAATATTTCAAATCTATCTTGAGGTGTTAATTCATCAAAATTATTAAAAGGTATTGCATTATTAATGTTGAATTCATTTACCTTATAGTTATTTCTAAGTAAATCAAACATTAAAGTTTTTACATACTTTTTATCGCTCTTATCCGCATATCCAGCACCTTTAAGAGCTTTTTTTAAATCATATTTTACATTTTTTCTTCTTTCGAACTCCTCTTCTGAAAGAGCAAGATCATATAGATTCATTCTAGTGATCTCATCAAATTCTTTCTTGATATACTCACGCATCATATGAATACTATATTTTTCTCTTTCACGAGTAATCATATCTTTCTTTTCCTCTTGATTAGAGTTTTTAATTTTGTACCAAAAGAAACCTACAACTACAGCAATTAAAAGAAGAATCAGTAATATATTAAATACAAATGCAACTGACATTTTTTCACCTCTTTTTAATTATTCTCTAATTTTTGCTAATTCAAATATTTTATTTACAATATCTAATGTTTGTGAAATAAACACTCCATTATAATCTTTTGGATCAGCATTTAAATTCCTATACATAAAATCTATTACCATTCCCATATTACAAGCATCTGCAAATAAATAATTATGTGGGACAGCAAATATTGGATCTTTAACTCTATACTTATTTTTGATATTTAACAGATTATATCTAGATTTAGGTTCATAATCAGCAACTAAATATATTTTTGTTTTGTCTTTTAACTCTTCCATAGAATCTATTTTTGTAAAGAAATCATTTAACTTAACTTCATCTTGATTAACAACACACACAATGATTTCGGCATCTGCTAAAGTATCTAGTTTGAACTTTTCATCACTATCTTTTGGCAAATCTATGAATACCAAGTCATACATTTCGGCAGCTTTTCTTGTTATATATGGAAGGTTGTTTACCAATTGATCATAATCATCTCTTTCCTTGGAATTCATGCCATATAAAACATCCAAACGTTCTTTTAACACAGGTTTTGCATAATTTTGAATCGCATCGGCTGTTAGTTTATTACTAGTAACAAGTCTAATTAATGCACTAACTCCAAGGTTTGCATTATCAAGAGCTCCACTTGCCAAAAGCTCATCATAAGGAGTGAAAGCAGATTCTATTTTTTTAGAATTAAAATGACCTTGCATTAGCAAACAAGTGGCTTTATGAGATATACCCATAAGAGAACTTATAGCAATAATTGCATGTGTTGTTCCCGTCATGCTTTTATCTGGACTCCAAAAAACAACTCTAGGCATTAATCTCTCCTCCTTTTTATTTTATTTAATACTAATTTTGAAGTGGAATCTTCTAAAATTTCGGCAGTTATATCTGCTATTGTACTTATATACATCTTAGAATGTTTTTTAATATCAATAATTCCACTCAATTGAGAATCTATATTTTCTATTCTATCCCTATCATCATTTGGTATCTCATATTCAGGTTCTACCCATTTAACATTATATTCTTTTATTTGTGTATCAAAGTAGTTCTCACTAGCACGTGATAAATAAGCTTTAAACCATACTTTTGTAAGTTCTAAATTTTCTTCTTCTTGATTATACACTCTCATTGCTTTTACCAATTCTTTATTTTTGGCTATAGACAATACAGATGTATCAAGAAATAGATAAGTTTTATTTATACCTCTAGTTCTAAACAGTTCATATCCTTTAGGACTATCAATATCTATTAAAATATGATCATAAAGATTAATATTAATTCCCTGTTCAATCATATAATTCTCTACATCATGCATACTATTAAAACCAACAGCAAAATCAATATTATTATATTGAGTAACGTATGATCTTCCTATATTGTCCAAAGCTGGGACAACATACTTTAGCTTTTGATCTAAAGTAGCGTCCACAACTAGAACAGATTTATCCATTATATTTATAGTTCTGGCTAAATTTATGGCAAAATCATATTTGTCCATATAGCCAACTAATCCTACTACTTGCATTAATTCTTCCTCCTATGTATATATTAAGATTATTGAGCTGTCGTATCTGTTGTAACGTCTGTTGTTGGAGTTAAAAGCTCATTTCTTAAAGTCTTTTGATTTGTTATTGACTCTTGAGCACCAGAAACAACATTGTTATAATCATCGCCACTATCAGCTTTATAATTGTTTATACCATTTTCAATATTTGCTCTTGCTTCTGCACTTAGTTTTGCTTTTGCTTCTTCTAATATATTTCCATTAGATTGCATCATTGCCATAACTTGAGCATTTGGCTGATAGTTTTCTGTAGTTCTAGTTACCGCATTTGCAAAACTCTTGTATTTCAAGATTAAATCAAATATAGAACTAACAGCTGCATCAGTATCTTCTGTCTTTATTGAATCTATCTCAGCTTTTATAGCCTCTGATAATCTTCCTTGTACAACAGCTGTTGCATCTTGTGCTGCTGTTGTAGTATTTGTTGCTGAATTTGTTGTATCAGTAGTCCCTGCTGTATCATCTACAGTAGTATCAGCCAAAGCTAAATCTTCAGCTACTTTTATTTGTGCATCACTATCAGCATATTTAGTTGCATATAATTTTGTACCAGTTGTCAAGAAGGAATCAACTATAGCACTATTTAGCAATAATCTTTCATCTTCTGCAAGATTCAACCACATAGTTTGTCCTGAAATCTTTTCTACTTGTTTTTGAGCAAGAACTATATAGTCAGTACCATTAGGATACATTATTCTAATATCAATATAATCTTTTTCTGTTAAATCGCTAGGCATAACGATTGTATTAATTTCTTGACTTCTTATATCAGCAGATATAATTTCTGTAGTAACCATAGAACTTGTAAGCGGAACATTAGCAGCAATATTATACTTTGCTACTTGTCCAGAAATGCTTCCTATATCTAAAGCTCCCGCTGGTACAGTTTTTTTGTGAACTCTAACAGTAGTTAACATATCGTCAGTAATTACTTCACCTTGAATTACATCTCTTGTTAAAACAACAACGTCTTGTGTATACAATTGATTATATTTTTTATTTGTTCCGTTCTCATAAGTTTTTATAGTAGATAAAGCCCACCATAAAGTTAAACCGATACCAACAGCACCAATTGCAACTCCTATCGCAATTCCTTCAATAGTCTTTTTCTTGATTTGACTCATTCCTATCATATGTTTTCAACCTCCATAAAACACTCAAAAATATTTTTTATAATAACTTAGATTAGTATATATCTTTTATTTTTTAAAATCAATCATTTTATCGCAAAAAAAGAGTATTATTTAAAAATGATAAAAAAGTGAAATAGGAGTGAAATATTTTTGTAATATTTCACTCCTATTTATATTAAAAAATTGTATATATCAATGCTTTGCTGACTTTCGACAAATCACATCAAATTTATTAATGTCGTCCCTTGTTTATACTTACCTTCACATTAAACTTTTTTACTTTTGCTACCTTAATGCCATAATTGGTACAACATATACTCCATATATTTTCATGTAAGCCACATTTGAAAGCCAATATATTACAGATAATACCTTACAATTTTCTTTTTCAGCTTTATTCAGTTATTTTTTGTATTCCTTTCACACTTTCAGAATTATTCCAGTACACTGGAATAACTTTTTAAAGTCGTCCGATTTTTATATGATATAAAATAATTAGATAATAAATAAATAAATAAATTAATTAATTAATTAAATCAAATTATATATCTCTTAATAAATATGTTTTTAACACTTTCTTAAAATACTCCATAAAATTTGATCTTTCTATATCATTTTGTATTATTAACTCACTACTTCCAATTACTTGATTATCGCTATTATTTATAATTTCAATTTTACCAACAACGTCACCTGCTTTTAAAGGAGCAACTAATTCATTATTATATATAATATTTTGTGAGGTTTCAATTTTACCTCCTTTTTCACTAAGCGTTGATACATTTTCCTTAACAATAATATCCGCTAGCTGGTTAACATTTTTATTGATAGATTTACTTTCTATTATTGTATCTTTATCACATATACTTTGGACTTCATATGTAGCAAAACCGATAGTCTAATAATTGTTTTACTTCTGCTAGTCTAACATCTGAACTTGGAGCTTTCATTACCACTGCTATAAAAGAAGTATTATTTCTTGTAGCAGTACCTGACAAATTAAATAAAGCTTGAGATGTAGAACCTGTTTTTAAACCTGTTGCACCTTCATAATATCTTATCAACTTATTGGTACTTGATAATGCAAAAGTTCCATCTCTTAAGCTATCCATCCATATTGAAGTATATTTTAAAATATCTGGATGTTTATTAATCAATTCACGTGACATTATTGCTACATCTTTAGCAGATGTATAATGATTTTCTTCATCTATACCATGCGAATTCATAAAATGTGTATTTTCCATTCCAAGTTCTACTGCTTTTTCATTCATCATTTTAACAAAATTTTCTTCACTTCCACCAATATGTTCTGCCATTGCAACAGTAACATCATTTGCACTAACTACACATATTGCTTTTAATGCTTCATCAACAGTTAATTCTTCTCCCTCTTTAAACCAAATTTGTGAACCTCCCATATGTGAAGCATTAGCACTACATGAAATCTTATCATCATATTTTAGTTTTCCGAGAATCTATCTGTTCCATAGTAAGTAACATAGTCATAATCTTAGTAACCGAAGCGGGTAATAATCTTTCATTTTCATTATTTGCATATATTATTTTCCCTGTTGTTGGCTCCATTAATACTTGTGCAACAGATTCAAAAGTAAATTCTGGAGAGGCTATTGTACTAATACTAGATTCCTCTGTTTTTTTATTACTTTGTTCATTATTTATATCATAAATATAACCAGTAGCAAAAATACAATTTAAAGTACATACAACAACAAATAATACTAATAAACTTAATATAAATTTATCTTTTGATATAATACTTAATTTTGTAATATTCATAGCCCACCTCAACAATTTTATTTTTCTCTATTATATTATATTTACACTTATTTTTTTTATGAATAATATAACAAATATATTAATTTATTTTGGTAAGTCTATAAATACTAATTATTATATTCTAAATAACATGTTTTTTACGTTTAACTCAAACATTACCTTTTTTTATCTCGTGATACTCTTGTTCTTCATTAACTTTCCATACTTCCTCTTTACCTACACCAGAAATAATGGATTCTGCTGCTTTTATTCCAGTCAACATAGAATGATCCATATTGTTATATCTATGCTGTCCATTTCTTCCTATACAATATAAATTTTCATATTCATTTAAATATTCAATTATATCTTTTATATTAGCATATGAACCAAAATATGCTGGATATGCTTTAGGTATTTTTATTCTTATTGCTTTTTTTACATTGTTTTTATTTTCTATTAAATTTATTTTTATGGCCTCTTCTATAGCAAAATTAATAAAATCATTATCACTCATATTCCAATACTTATCATCTTCAGAACAAAAATATTCTATTCCAATTAAAACCTTATTTTTTATATCCTCTTTATTTTTAAATAGATAAGGTGACCAATTATTAAAAATCTGTAATCTTCCCATTCTTACTTCTGGTTCTTGAATATATATCCAAGAATCTGGAATAATATTATTTAATGTTTTTACTTTTGTATTATTTTGTAAAATTATCTTATCTACGACCATACAAACCGACATAAATTCTCTATAAGGCAAGTTTACTGATGCTTTATATATCCCTTCATCAATTTTTATTCCACCTAAACTTAAAAATAAATCTTTTATGGGCATAGAAGAAACACAATAATCTATTTCCAAGCAATAAGTCTTACCATTCTCTTTATATTCTATAGAATATACTCTATTATTTTTAATGTTTGCCTTCACTAAATTACACTTTAATTTTATTGTTCCTCCCATATTAATTATTTTATCTGCCATTTCTGACCACATTTGTCCAGATCCAAGTTTAGGATATAGAAAGCTCTCTATAAGTGAAGTCTCTGTATTATTTTTATCTTTCTTTCCTAATTTTTTATTTATAAAATCTTTAATAACAGCAGTAATTGATATTCCTTTTACTCTTTGAGCTCCCCAATCAGCAGAAATTTTACTTGGATGTACTCCCCAAACTTTTTCAGTATAATTTTCAAAAAACATATTATATAAAACTTTCCCAAAACGATTTATATAAAAATCTTCTAAAGATAATTCTTTTCTCTTAAACAAACAAGACTTTATATAACTAAAACCAGCCTTTAATATATTTAAAAAGCCCATATTTTTTATCAATGTCATATTTATAGATACAGGATAATCATAAAATTTTTTACCATAATAAATTCTTGTTAATCTATCCTTGATTAGCATAGATTTATCTTCTAGCTCGGGATTAGAACCATTGTTTTCATACTCTCTTTTTTTTTCGAGCAAGACATCATCATATGCTGGTTTATTTTGAATAGGTAATATTTCTTTCCATATATTATTTACCATATCATTTTTAGAAAAATATCTATGTATACCTGTATCCACCTTATATCCATTAAAATTAACTGTTTTAGAAATACCTCCTACCAAGTCATCCTTTTCTATAATAATAACATTATAATCATTATTTTTCTTTAATAAATAATAAGCAAATGTAAGCCCTGCCGGGCCTGCACCTATTACAACAATATTTTTCTTTTTCAAGACTAAACTTCCTCTCTCTTAATTTCAACCAACTTATATATCTCATTTCTAACATACATACTATCTATTATTTTTCCACTAGTATCTATTAACACGTCATAATCAAATTTATTTAATAAATCTATATGTTGTACATATCCACTAATAAGCACATATACTTTATCTTGTTCCTTTAATAATCCATTTAATTTTTCTATTTTTTCTTCATTTGTATCATAATTTAACCAATCATCATCCCAAGTTGTAAAAGTTACTTCTTTATTAGTTTTAAGCATATAAAAATGATACTTATCTTTTTTTAAATAACCTATTATAGATTGTTGTAATTCAGAATCTAAACAAAAAATTTTAGTCCCAGGCTGCAGATTTTTATCTATATAATTTGCTACTTCTTTGCCCGTAGAAAAATTGTCATTAACATCTTTATATAAAAGTGTAAATGTAGAAAATATTGAAACTATGACTAATATACAAGAAGCAATACTTACTAATATACTGCTTTTCGTTTTATCTTTTTTGTAACTAGAATTCCATAGCCAAAATAATAAACTATAAAAAATAACGCAAACTCTCGACATGAGTAAAAACCACGAAAATGAATGTAAAATAATATTACATATTAATTGTATAAAAAAAATAGTCCCTTGTTCTACGTCAAATATCCAAGCAATAACACATAAAATTAGACTTATAATAACTGCTCCAAGGATATAATGAGGTGGATTCATTCCATATAAAAAATTAATAAATCTTAAAGAGGTACTTTTCAACATATATATTACATCACTAAAATTGTTTATTAATTTATAATTATTTTGAGCCTCCACAATTTTACAATTAAATATTGCAGCTATAGCAATAGATATATATATACCAACACCTATAATTAATATTATTAAGCTTAAATATATATCTTTTCTATTTTCTTCTTTAGATTTATTTAAAATCTTCTTCCCCCAAAACATTAAAGCTAATATAAAAACTGTAGGAAGCATTATTAAATGAGTATTAGCTAATAAGGATAATAAAATTGCATATTTATATGGGTGTTTATCCCTTGATGGATAAATTATAGCTATAAGTATTAAAAATAAAGGTATCATACAATACGGTCTAGCTATTATACTATAAAAATATAATAATCCCGAACTAAAAATAAAAATTAATTTTATTAATTTATTAAAAGGTGCCTTTTTTAATATTAAAATAACTGAAGCAATACAAAAAAACCATGAGATAAAACTTTGTACTTGCATTGGCATTCCTAACTTTGCAAATGGAGCTATTAAAAAATACCATAAAAAAGAATGTCCTTCATACTTCATCTGACTTATTATACCAGAAAAACTTAAATCTCTAGCGATTAACCAACTCTGAGCTTCATCTTCATATGCTTCATGATTAAGTACTCCTATTCCAGTAATAATTATATACAATATAATAATACAACAATTGAATATTTTTTCTCTATTATTCCATATTTTTTTTCTCATACGTTATTCATCCTTTAATAATTTCTCAACACATCTTTATACGCTGCTATATTTCCCATATCATATGAATTTCCATCAATAATTAAACCATCTACTCTACTTTTATTTATTAGATTATCAAATGCATCCATTAACTGATATTCAGTTCCTTTTATCAAAGGTTTACTAATAATATTTTCCAGCTCAACAAACAATTCTTCTGTTAATATAAACTCTCCAAAATTCCCATAAAACTTATTGTCTATTAAAAGATTTTTCTTTGCATATTCTATATTTGGCTTTTCAACAATTTTACTTAGTATTAACTTATTTTTCTCATCATTAATCCATTTACCTTGCACAGTACCATAATACTTTAATTCATCTTCCTTTAATTCTTTTAAAGCTATAATAGTAGTTTCTACATCATCAAAATATTGTAACAATTGTTCTACACAACTTATACTATTATTTAAACTTTTATATAAAGTATCTCCTAACAATAAAATTACTGGTTCTTTATTTATATAGTCCCTAGCTAAGTATACAGCATGTCCAAAACCTAATGCTTCATTTTGTACAATATAAGTAATTTTATCTCCAATTATTTTTAGATTTTTATCATATTCTTTATCATCAGAACTTAGTTTTGCTAAAACGGAAGAACTACTTTGTTCAAATATTTTTTTATAAACTTCTTTATCATAATCATTTACTATTAAAAAAATCTCTTCTATACCAGAAACTACTAATTCTTCTAACAATTTAAAAATAAGAGGTTTTATTCTACCATCTATATCACATACAGGCAATAAAGCTTTTTTTACAGCTTTACTTATAGGATACATTCTTGTTGCTAATCCTGCAACAGGAATTATAGCTTTCTTTATTTTATGCATATATAATTTACACTCCTCATCATTTACCTTTAATACATATCCCAAATGAAGGCATTTTATATTTCAACTTAAAATACTCTTCTAATAGTTCTTCAGAATCTTTATCTTTACAAACAAAAATTGCCGATCCATCTCCTCCAGAACCTGTTCCTTTTCCTCCATAAGTTAATTTTTGCACATATTCATCTTCTAAAACACTATGTAAAACAGGAGCTTTAAGTTCATCACATATTATCGAAACTTTATCCATAAGTCCTTGAAATTTAGTAAAACAAGTCCCTAGTAAATATAAATCACCCGTTTCAATAGCCTTAATTGAATTTGTAACTAAATTTTTATTATTAATTCCAATAACATCATGAACTAAAATATCATTTTTATATCTTGCAAATGGTAATGCATTATTAAAACAATTCATTATCTTTCTAGTATCCTTCTTAGAATTTAAATCCACAACTAAAATATTTATATTTGTTTTTACATTGATTTTTTGTGCTTTAGCCTCATTTTCATAAAAAGTAATAAAAGAAACTCCTTCATTTACAATACTAGTCTGATCTAACCTACCACACTTTGATAATGCTAAATGTTCACCTTTATATGCAATATCCATTATTTCTTCTTTAGACAAATTTAATTTATATAATTCATTAACAGACTTAACTATAGTAATACATATAGCCGCACTCGAAGCTAATCCTTTTTTCATTGGTAAATCCATATGTACTATTTCTATATCTATTCCAGATACTTTATACTTATCTAAAAGATAATATAGTGTTCCACACATATATGAATAAAAACTACCTCTTTTAGCTTCTTTTTCTAACTCTTCTTTATTCCATTTGCATTCAAAATAGTTTTTATATGCCCTATATATAAATTTATTTGATTTTTTGGAATTAGAATATATCCCCTTATCTATAGTAACAGCAATAGCATAACCTGGTATCAGGTCTTTATTTTTCGATAAATATGGACTAACTAAGTCACTTATTCCTCCAATCAAGCTAACTCTTCCAGGTACAAATAAAACATTTTCTTGCATATTAAAATCCTCTCTTACCATTAAATAAAATTTCAAAAGTTGACAAAAAAAGATACATGTAATATATTATATAGTACCAAACACTTAACCAAAAGTCAATATTTGACAATTCACTTACAAAAAAGTAACTAATTTTTTAATTAGTTTTCAAATATATTATTTTTATATAAAAAGACTTACATATAAAGGTAAAATTAATTCAATATTACATGATAAAGCAGAGCATCAATTTGACACTCTGCTTTACATTTAAAAATCACATTCTTTTATAAAGTTTACTATACTCCTATCCACATTCGTGGTTGAATTCAAATGTGCATATTTCATCCATTCATTTAAAGACACTGTTGATGACTCTTCATTTAAATATCTTAAAAGTATTAAACGTTTATCATCGACTCTAAATCCAATTTCACGTTGTATTGCATCACAACATCCAGAAGTAATAAGTTCGTTATTAAGATAAGTATCAATGTAACCAATATCATGATAAGCTAAAAACTCTTCTTTTTTTGCTTTAAAACTTAGTTTTAAATTACTCACCGTTTCTTTAATAAAATCATCACTAAAACTTATTTTTTTAGATTTCAACGTTTGTTTAATGGGTAAATGACCAAACTCAGATAAAATAACACTTTTTATATAGCTATAATTCATTCTATCAGTAATTTTTTCCTTTTCTGCATCAATCTCGTAGATATTTCCTATAATATAATTATCTATAGAATAGAAAGCTAAAGGTAATTTAATCTCAGTTTGTAAAGTACATATTTGACGTAATGATTCTAGTATAGATAATACAATCATTTCTTTAGTAGAATCTATTTGGAGAATAAATGTGTTTTTTCTATATAATTGTTCATCTATTACTATTTTTTCTTGATAACACAAATACATTGTACATCCGTTTTTTTCCATTGTATAATAATTGTTGTTTCCAAATAATATCCTTCCAAACGGCAAATATTTACCTGATTTATCATGAATAACGTCAACATAATCTACTGTATATACACCATCAATCATGTCTTGAGTAGCTTTTTTTATGATATCATATTTTTCTGTAGCATTAATAAAATCAATATACATCTCACTAACAATCTGATTAATACCTCTTGTGATTTTTACAATTTTCATATTATCAAATAAATTAGCGTCAAAAGTAGTTTCACCAAAACATAAACATGTATCCCTAGCTAACTCTTGTGATGTCAACTCAAATCCAAATCCTCTAGGATCTGCATAAATATAAAAAGTTACATCTTCTTCATAATTATTTTTTATAATTACATTATATAAAGATAACATACTGGAATCTTTGTAACTAGCAAATAATACATTATCAATAAAGACATCTTCTTCACTAGAATAACTATATGTTCCAGAATAAATATGTTCTTGGTCTATTTTCCGTATTTCTAATGAAAACTCAAAATCTTTTTCAGAAATACTACTAGAATTTCTTAAAATAATACCTTCGATATTATATTTTAAAATAGTAGAAAATTGACTTTTGTTTGAAGGATACACTTTTATTATTCTGTCTTTAAACGCTTCTTTAATGATATTCTTTACCACAGTATTATCATCTCTAGTCGTATTGAAAACTTCAAAATTTCCATATTTAGTAATAACATACACATTTACAGTACGTTCTAAATAAAATCTAAAGTTTATCATTCCATCACAAGTTAAACTTGCTAGCTCATATACAACACAAAGATCAAAATCTGAGTCTAATATAGTTTGATACTCTTCTAAATAACTAAAACTGTCTCTGTTTAACGGTATTTTTACAACTAAATAAGTTTTATTATCACTTTCTTGATGATAAATAGAAGAATTTTTTATATCACTTTTTATCTCGTTGTCTGATATTATAATAGGTGAATAACCTATATAACTTTGGCCATACCGTTTTAACTCTATCTCCTCTCTTAATGTAATCTCTTTTTTTAGGACATTTAAGCCTTCATCTTTTCCTACATTGGCATTAGTTACCATTTTAGCAAAAGCAAATAATTCCTCACTAAACATTTTATTGTTCCTCCTTCATTATTAAACTTGAATATATACAATATTTGATAGAAGTATACCATTATATTACATAAAAGTCAAGAAATAGCTAACAATTATAATAAACATTAATAATATAAAAAAAACATCTAAGATTAATAATAATTAAACTTAGATGTTTTTTTATAACTCTTTAAAATTGGTTAATTAAATGATATCTTTCATAAACTGTAAAATATCTTTTTCTAACAAAGGTGTTACTGTTATATTTTTCATTTCTTCATAACTGTTTTTTAAATGGTTAATATTCAATTTACTATATTTGCATGAAGAAAGATTTAAAATATAATCACTAATATCTATATCGCCAAACTCCTCCACCATTTTATAATATATATATTGCTCTACTTTTTTATTAAAAGTGAACATAGATGATAGATCGTCTTTCAGAATATGACCAATTTCATTTCCAATAATTATATTACAAGGTATAAAATATAACACAGGCCTATATTTACGCTTCTTGGTGACTTGGACTTGACAAGCCATTTCAAGTAAGCTAATTATGAACACCTTTTTCTTAAGTTTGTCTTCAACCAAAATTTCATTAATCTTATACATTTTATTATTATCAATTATAATATATTGTTTATATAATGAAACTGCATAATTCTTATTTTCATGATCCATAAACTCTGAGTTTAAAAAAAGTAGTTTTCCATAAGTAAATTGAACTCCCTCTCTTTTCTTAAAAGTTAATTTATAATTTATAAACTGTTTTTTTATTAGTCGTATTATTTTCTCATAATCTCTTGAACAAACAAAACTTCCATAATATTTATTTTTTATATCCTCTACTCCATTTTTTATTGTACCCAAAGCTATATTTCTAAGTAAACAAAAATTGAAACATAAATTCTTATTAAATTTGTCATCTTCTTCATCTTTTTCTAAATCCCAATATTTATTTTTTGAAAGTAATGTTGATGTGATTTTTGTCCTAATTCCAAAGACACTAACTATACTTTCAAACGTGTTACCTTCAAATAATTTACCTTTTAATGTAAACATAGCCTTATTATAGTACATACAACTTAGTTTACAAAAATACTTATTATCAATATATACGGATGCACAATTTTTTAATGTATCATCAAAAAAAGTTTTTGAATTAAGGTCATAATTTACTAAGATATTAATGTTTTCATTCCCAAAATTCTCTGTAAGAGAACTTAAACTATCAGGCTTTAAAATACTAGATATTTTTTTATTTAAGTCTCTAATAAAAATACTATTTTTAGATGGACAAACTATAATATCAGAATGCATGAAACAGCTTTCTATAGCATACGCATATGAAATATTGGTATCTTCAATTTTAAATATATCAAAGCAACCATATTTAGTAACTATAAATGCATCTATACTTTTTTCAACTAATATCTCAAATTCTTCTGTATTTATACCTAATATTCTTTCCATATTGTGTATTATACAGATTTCAAAATTATCTCCTAAAACACTTTGTTTTACATAATTTTTAATTCCTTTTATCTCTATTTTTTCAGTATAATAGATTTCATTGTCTCCCTTATAATACACCTCACTTTGATTAACATTATTAATACTATATGGTCCTATCATAATTATAGGTGTATAAGTTACATATACATCACCATACCGTTTGGATATTGCAGTTGCCATTTTAGGTTCAGTTCTTTTTAAAGCATTAATTCCTTCATCTCCATCTTTTCGTACAACTTCTAAAACATTAGAAAAAGCTTTCATGTTCTCTGTCATAAATAACGCCTCCTTATATTTACTCAAAAATAAGTTTATATTTTAACATATTGTAATTATAGCATTTTATTACTAAAAGTCAAGAAAAGAAGGCTAAATTGATAACTCCTGTATCAACTTAGCCTTGTTCTTCTAATATATCTGCACATTTAGGACAAAGATACCTATATTTAAGGTTCTTGCCTATTTCAACTGTATAATGACCACATCTTGCACACTTAGTACCAGGTTCTTTTTCAATTTTAACATTATGATCTTGAGATACATTTACTTCAATACTTGAAACATTTATACATTCTAAAATATCATCATAATTATCTTCAACAAACTTTTTAGTATAATCGTTTGTGTTTAATATCACCTTTGCCTCTAGAGTATTCTTTATTTGTTTTAATGCTTGTGCAGATTTTATTTTTACATCAAATTTTTCTTTTACGGCAAATATTCTTTTCCACTTCATTATAATATCATTATTCTCTTGAGCAATATCTTTTAAACTAATAACATAACTATATATATTTCTTTCTTCTTCTGGAGATTTATGATAAATATATGGCCATATTTCTTCTATTGTAAAAGGTATAATCGGTAACCAAAGACTACATAAAGCAAGTATAATATCATATAAATTTGATTGTATACTTCTTCTTTTATCAGCATTAGCATTTAAAATATATAATTTATATTTTATCGAATCAAAATACTTTTTACATAAAATGTTTTCTCCAAAATCACTTAACAATTTACATATATCATTAAATTCCAAATTAGCATATGCTTTTTTCACACTTTCCGTTACTAAATAAAGTTCATTATATATATATCTATCTATTTCATTTCTTTTTTCTATTTCAATATAATTTTTATTAGGATTAAAATCATATAGATTTGCTAGAATATATTTAAATACTCTTCTAATGTTTTTATATCTCTTATTAATATTAATAAGACTTTGCTTATTTAAATATATTCTTTCTTTATTAGAAAATAGAGCCGCCCAAAGTCTTAGTATGTCAGTACCATAGTTATTTACAGTATCTTTTATTTCTCCCTCTATTTGTATATTAGTGTTTTTGTTTTTTCCTTTTTTAAAAGAAAATATTTTCTTATCTTCTTTAATTACTTCTTTAGGTTGATCTACTTTGATATCTTCTTCTAAATCTTCCTTTACATTTGAATGTACTAAAACTTTGTCAAACTTATTTATATTATCTGTAAAATTTGGTATAAAGCTTAGAGCTTTTAAATTACTAATAAACTCATCCTTACTTTCAATCAATATATTAGTTGTACGACTTTCTTTTAATAACGTATCTTTTTGTAATAAATTAATACAAATGTATTTAAAGAAATTATTTAATGTAGCATTTTCCTTAAAGAAAAATGTACAACCACATTTCATACATGCAACTTGACCTTGCAAAATTTCTTCTGGAGTTTGCTTATACCAAGCATCACTTCCTTTTGTCCTTATCATGTTTACTAGTATTTCAATTGTTTTCTCACTTATAATATTTGCACCACAATCGGCACAGTAAAATACAGGTATTGGAGTTCCCATAATATTTTTATCAGATATTAGAATCTCCTTATCTTTATTAATATTATTAATTCCCTTTACTAACTCTTCTTTTTTGTATTTTATATTTGCACTCATTTTAGAATTTAACTCATCTAATATTTCATCCGATATTTTTGCATCATCTTTTTTTACTATATACCAATCATTTATACATCTATATATAGTCTCTGACTCACAAACATCACATGTTGGCAAAGATATTTTCAACTTTTGAACTGAATATACAAAATTTGACTTTTTCAAATATTCAATTATTCTAGAATTCACCTCTAAATAATCCATATTTTGAAAAACTAATGATGCACTAGTAGTTTTTCCAGATATATCAATTATAGATCTTAATGCCTCTTTTTTTGTATCTTTTAATATAAGATAATCAATATATGTATGACCAGAAGATACAATTCTAACTCCTGTTGAATCTTCTTTTTTATAACTAACTTTATCCTTATCAGTAAGTATAATATTAACTCTTTTTCTATAATCTAAAGGATTCATACACAATATATCTTTTAATTCTTGAGCTTTAAATGTTCGTTTTATATCATACTTTATACAAAATTCTTTCTGCATTACTTCATCTACAAACTCTGACGCAATAATATAATGAATCACTTTATCCTTATCTTTTAGTTCAACTAGCGAATACTCCATATCATTAGATATAGCTATATTCTCACTTGTAACCATAGCCCATGGTCTAATTGTACTAGCAAGAAAATATGTATTATCTAAATTATTATACTTAGAGAATATTCCCTTATCCTCCTTAACTCTATAAAGTACATAATAATTATCAACTTCTTTAATTTTAAAAATTAAATCTTTTCTTCTTTTAAAAGTTCCACATTTTGTACACCAATGTACTGTCCTAACTTCTTTTTCTAAACATTCTTGCTTATACATTTCATAAAATTTCTTAATCATGCTAATTTCAAAGTCTGTTTTTATAGTTGTAAGGGTATTTTTTTCATAATTAATAGTAGTTCCCAAATTGTTAATTTCCATTATCTGACCTTTAAACATATTAGCTAATTCTTTTCTTTTTTGCTGTCTTGTCTTTAACAATTCTTGCAAATTATTTTTACTATTTGGTAAAGTATCTATTTGTTCCATATTAGAAATATTGGTAAATATTAATTGATGATCAATATAATCTCCAGCAATCAATTTATTTTTTATCACAAAATCTTTTAAAATTTTGTTTAATATTATTGTTGAAGATAGTCTATTCTCAATATCAGTAGGCATTTCTATAATCTTATATTTTTTTCCACCATTTTTTATATTTTTATTAACCATATACTGATATTTTTTAGTATCCTGTATCTTTTCTAAAATATAATCCTCTTTCTTTACTTGATTTCCCTTAATACCTATAACTTGTTTTGGAAGGTTTAAAGTTTTAGTAAAATCAGTTTTATTATTAATTTTCATATATCTTCACCTTTTTTATTGGTATAATTATATCAAATGTAAAAAATAAATTCAATAAAAAAAATAGTATTAATATATCAAAATATAACAAATAAATTTAACTTTATATTATATAATAAATATGCCTAAATCAAAAACTGTTTATGGTTTAACTATCTACTTTTTAATTATTGGCAATAGTAGGATTCTTTTTCCTAATAAATACTTTTACAAAGTCTTTAAAATTAAATGGAATTATAGGATAAAGATAACTTTCATGAGTTAAAGTTTTGTTAAATGCAACAATTAAAAACATTAAAATTACACCTGCGATAAATCCCCAAATATTAAACAATGAAGTTAATATTAATATCATAATTCTCATAAATTTAAATGCATATCCAAGCTCATACGAAGGCTGTGAATAATATCCTATTGCTACAAAGGCACTAAACATCATAACCTCTGGTAAAATCAATTTTGTTGTTATTGCTACATCACCGAATTATTATTGCACCAATTAATGAAATTGAGGTAGATATCATACTAGGAGTATTTATGCTTGCCTGTCTTAAAACGTCAATCACAAATTCCATAGCAAGTAACTGAAATATTAATGGAATTGAATTCCATTCTTGTACATTTAAAAATTTTAACCATTCAGGAAGTATATCCATATTTTTTATTACAAGTAACCACAACGGAGTCAAAAAAACAGTCAAAAATCCAATTATATATCTAGTTATCTTCAAATATAAAGCTATGGGTGGTGTAAAATAATAATCTCCTGCCTCTTGAAAAAAGTCCCAAAAATATGTAGGAAGAATGGCTGCACAAGGAGTATTATCAACAAACAATACAATTCGTCCCTCAAGCAAACTAGCACTGACAACATCAGGTCTAGAAGTAAGTTTAGTTTTTGGAAACGGATTTAAATACTTTTTAGGAAACATAGCTTCTATCAAACTAGTAATCCCCATGGTTAAATCGTTAGGTTTCATTTCATCTAATTTCTTTTTTACCAATTCTAACCTTTTTTTATCTACTTTATCACTCATATAACCAATTACAACATCATTTTGAGTTTTTTCACCAATCTTTTGACACTCAAATGTCAAATTTTCATTTCGTATCCTCCTTCTAATTAAAACCATATTAAATATAGGAGTTTCAATAAAACCATCTCTTGCACCTCTTAACACTTTATCTTGTTCTGGTTCTTGAATTTGTCTTTGTGGATATGTTCTAGCATCAACTATAATAGCCTCATTTAAGCCATCAATAAATAATACTACACAACCACTTAATAATTCCTTTGAAGCCTCCTCAAACTCCTGCTCTACAGACACTTCCATATAAGGCAATAGATTATCTAAATAATCAGATATATTCTTAACTTCAGACATCTTATTTTCTTCAGTAAGAAGCATAAATCTAATTATTTCTTGAAGTGCATTATCTTTTATAAATCCATCTATATAATATATACATGCATTATTATTACCAATTTTTAAAGTTCTTTTTATAATATCAAAATTACCATTTACATTTAAAATTCTGTCAAATTGCAATATATTTAAATTTATTTTTTTTAAAACGTTCATATAATCCTCCAAACAATTTTATATTATTATTTGGTAATTTTATACACAATATACAATTTCTAGTAACATATATAAAAAAAAGTATCATCAATATTTTAATGATACTCTTTTCTATTATTTATATAATATTTAATTTATCATATGGTATTGTTACTGTAAATTCACCAGAAGAATATGGAGCTACGCTATATCTTTCAAAAAATATTTTTAGTCCTTCTGTAGTATATGCAAAATCTAAAAAATTTTCTTCATTTGCCTTAGTTCCATTAAGTAACATATTTTCCACATAGTTTTCCTTAATTTTTTCATTATTTTTTAAATTATCATAAGAAAGCTGCGATAACACATTCAGTATTTCTTTATTTTTATCTACTAGATATCTCATATCAACTATTTTATCTTCCTTAATATTATAACTTATAGTCCAAATCGTTGTATTTGGATGTGCTCCACCATAATCTTCAAGTATTTCAAATACATATGAGATATAATCTTCATACTCGTATGAAGAAAATGTTATTTGCATTTGATATTTCCTTCCTTCAGTTAAAGACAATCCTTCAATTTCATTTTTAAAATAATCAACATAATATTTCATCTTATCTTCTATAACAGTATTAAGATTTATATAAGAACTTTGAGGATAATATACACTTATATCATGTTTATCTGTAATATCTTTTATTTCTTTTATGTCACAGTTTGCTTTTAAATCTGCTATATTAAATACTTCTTTAACCTCTTGAATATTATTATAACTTGAACCATAATAAGTGCAAATCAAAAAACAAAAAAATAGGAGAGCTATAAAAATGTATTTTTTTCTCAATTTAATCACCTTTTACATTATATTCAAACTCTCTTATTTATATTAAAATATCATTCTATTTTTTAAATTCATACGGAACTGTTAAAAAATTTGTAATCTTTTTAGTTTCTAATTTACCATCTATATAGCAAAGTATATCAACATCTCTACACATTTCTAATATATATTGTAAACATGAACCACATGGAGTTAATGTACTATCTATTTCATCTTCTTTACTTCCACCAACTATTGCTATTTTTAAAAAATCTCTTTCTCCATGTACATACGCATTTTGAATAGCTACTTTTTCAGCACAATTTGTGATAATAACTGAAGGTGCCTCGACATTAGCTCCTATATATACAGTCCCACTTTTTGCAAGTAGAGCTGCTCCTACTTTATATCCTGTTGCAGGAGCATACGCATTTTTTCTTGCCATCATAGCAATTTTAATTAATTCTTCATCTTTCATAAACTTTTCTCCTTAAAATATACTCTTAAAATTCTCTATTATACTAGGTAATTCAGGTGCCATTAAAACCATTTGATATACAATAAGAACAACTAATATACCAAGTACAGCACTTATTATCATATATACAGGTCTAATTTTTGTATTTTCTATTCTTATTTGTGCAATCATTATACTTAATATTAATGCTACTGCTCCAACAAAAATACTTTTTGTTATAAGATAAACATAAGTAGTTAACGCAAAGGCAAGTGCTACTCTAGCACTAGGATAAGCATTAGAATAACTAGATCCTTTGCCAAACATCCCTTTTAGTATTATTGCAAGTAATACAACAGCAAATATAATTGTAAATAAAACATGTAATTTTGAACCAAATATAGAGTCAATTACTGATGTTGTTGCATTATATATCTTATCCGCAAATAAAAAGTATGCTACCACGACTGCAACACATGAAGCTATAAGTACACCACCTGCTGCAATATCTTTTGCTGCTTTGGCTCTATCATCATATTTGTCAGTAACAAGATCCACTATATACTCAACAGTAGAATTTATCATTTCTGCAAATATAACAAAGCCTATTGTTAAACAAAGACAAGCAAATTCTGTTTTAGTAAAATCAAAAAACAAGCTACATATTAAAACAAATAAGCCTATTATATAATCTATTCTTAGATTTCTTTCTGTTTTAAACGCTCTAATAACACCATCAATCGCATGTCCCATAGCAGTAAAAAATGTTTTATTTTTGGTATGTTTTAATTTTTCTAAATCTTTTCTTTTTTCAGCTTCTGTTTTATATATTCTAACATCATCATCTTTAGGTACTTCAGGTTGCTTTTTATATATTTTAAAATCTTCATCATCATTTGATTTTTTATTACTACCAGCATCTTTATTTTTTTTCATCAGATTTAAACACCCCTAAATTACTTAAAATTTCTTCTTCAATCATTCTCATCTTTTTTTTATCTTCTTCTTCAATGTGATCATAACCAAGTAAATGACATACTCCATGAGTAATCATATAAAGTATTTCCCTTAACAATCCAGTTTTATACTCTATTGACTGTTCCTTTATTATATCAAGACATAGAATAATATCGCCAAGTTCTAACTCTCTAAATTTCTTATTTTCTTCAATCTTCTTCAGATTTTCTATTTCATTTCTATCAAATATCGGAAAAGATAAAACATCTGTTGCTCTATCTATATTTCTATACTCAAAATTAAGTTTTCTTATTTCATCTCTACTAGCACTTTGAATAGAAATATAGATAGTATTAACAACAATATTATTTAAATTTAAAGCATTTATTACTATATCGTTAATATACTTATTTATATCTATTTTTTCTATAGTATTTTTATTAACATACTCAGATATTCTTTTATCTAGATCAATTTGTATATTGTTCATTTGTTACTTCAACATTCCTCTCTTTAAACTCACCAATATCTTCATTAATTATATATATAGTCTTAACTGTAACACCTTCTTCAGTATCTGTATAAACTATTTTTTTATCCACTAAACCGCCATTAATAGTATTTGGTAAAATATCGTTATTTAAATACATTTCTATATCCTTATTACTCTCTTGTATTAACTCTTCTCTGGTTTTTATAACTTCATTTTCCACATATTCCACACACTTATACAAATCAAATGAAATTTCTATACCAAAGAAATTAAATTTTTTACTACTTTTACTTATATCATACTTTTTAGATTTATTCAAATAATTTAACATATTTTCTTTCGAATTAACTGTAATTCCTATTGTATATCTTGTTTTTCCAGTATAATCCTTAATAATATTATTATAATTATATGTATTTTCATATTCATATTCACAATTTGCCTTAACAATTCCTTTAGCAGTAACATCAAAAGGTTCAACAAATTTACTAAACATAGTTCCTTGAATTAATACATTACCTTTTTCCACATAACTATTTTCATTTATCATAGCCGTTCCATCTTCTGGTACTATTCTGGTAATAACTCCATCTTTTTTTGCAATAATATCTCCTATTTTATTGTTTTGTATATCTTTTTCATCTAATTTAGTATCCTCAACAATTTTCACAGTGGCTAATGTACCATCAATTTCAATACCAGCCCAAGATATATCTGTCATATTCACTCTTAAACTATTAATAATTTCTTTTTTATCAAGTCCTATTTTACATCTTCCTATATATAATCCACTTTCTTTTAAACTTTCTATTATTTCTTCTCTTGAAATTCTTTCATTTCCTTCTATATTAATATTCCAAATAAAAGTTGAAAAAGCTATAGTAAAAAATATTGCCATTGCAATTAAGAAAAAGACTATCTTTCTTTTTCTATACTTAAATAGTGTAAAATATAATCCCTCTTTTTTCTTAATTGAAACTTTACATTTTGTTTTTCTTGCAACCATACGTAACTTCTTAAAATCTTTTATATTTATTTTAAATCTTATTACCCCTTTTACTACATTTCTTATTTCCCATATTTTTATATTATTTATTTTACAAAGATTTATAAATCTTTCTGTAAAAAAGCCTTCAATCTGTACAGTAACCACTCCTCTTATATTTTGTATATCATTACTTAATCCCATATTTTCACCCTAATTATTTTTTATAATTTAAACTATATATTTCACCTTGTATAACAAGTTCAAAATCTGTTATTTCTTTAATATCTAAACCTTTTCCATCAATCACAATCTCCATATTATGAGCTTTTATCTTTATATAGTCATCATAATAATCTATTATCTGTTTATATCCCTCAATTAATATATCTGAATTTTCAATCGATGTAATTTTAGTTGAACTATTAATTACTTCTGGAGGAAGTTCGAGAAAATTAGCAAATTTATCTCTTGCTTCTGAGATTTGAGACCTTATATGTATATTCTTAGATATCTCTTTATACCATTTCTTTTTTTGTTTTTTCTTTGAATTCAAGATATATCACTCCTTCTACATTATATTTATTTTATACTATTTTATGAGTATAAAATTACACATTGATTGTCGAAAAATGTAGACAAATAGTACGATTTTTATATCAAAAATTGTTGACAATTATCTAAACTTATAGTATAGTAAATATTGTGTAAAAAAATGGAATTAGAGGTAATGTAATGTTAAGAATAGGTATGTGTGATGACGATTTAGAAGGAGTCAAACTTACAAGTAAGTTCCTAGATGCCGAAATAATAAATCAAAATTTAGATGCTGAAATAACAATAATATCGGACAATCAAAAGGAAATTTTTGATAAAATATACAAAAAAGAAATTGATATCTTATTCTTAGACGTTGATTTTAAATCTAATGGAAAGAACGGAATTGATTTTGCCAAAGATTTAAGAGAAGTAAACAAGGACTTTTATCTTATATTCCTTACTGCTCATCAAAGATATATGCACGTGTCATTTATTGTGAAGGTTTTTGATTATCTTGTTAAGCCCATAAATAAAAATATATTAGAAGACTTAGTTTTAAGAATAAAAGAAGAATTTACATATGACAAAAATATTTTTTTACATTTAAATAAATGGGAATCCGTAAGAACTAACGATATACTATATATTGAAAAATGTGGTAATAAATCAATAGTGGTAACGAATTCATCTAAATATTCAACTTTAAAGACATTAGAAACTCTATTAAATGAATTACCTATATTTTTTAGAAAATGTCATCGTTCTTACATTGTGAATGAAAACAAAATTTTAAGACTTGATAAAAAAAATGGATATGTATATTTTTCTAAAGATATATTTTGCCCTGTTAATTCACAATTTAATTTATAACAAAAGAGAAAGTAAAGGAGTTTAAAATTATGGAAATTGTTTTACCTGTATTAGCTATTATTATTCAAATAGCTATTAATATTTACACTATTTTTAGCTTATCTAAATTATTTAGAAAAGAGTCCTTTTCTAAAGCTACTTATCTACTTATTGTATTATTATCTACAATAAGTATTATTTCTTGCTCTAAAATTAAGGGATTATTCCCTCTATCTAATACTTTACTTGCTTGGCTTTTCTTATTTATTTCTTTTAGATTTATTATTAGATTAAATACTGTTAAATCTTTTATACTTTTAGTTTTAGATTTTATATTCACTTCTTTATCTGAAATTACTAGTTTCTTTTTAGTTGCTTTAATTTCCGGAAATGATATAGATACTATTACTGCTCAATACTCTAATATATTGTTTTCATTAATACTACAATTTTTGTTTATTTTTGTTTTTGTACGTTTACTTAAATCTTTATTATTAAAATTTACAAAAATTAATACTCTTATTGATAATATTACCACAAAACAACTATCTATATTTTTACTATTACTATTTCTTTGTATATGCCCTCAATTAATTATATTTGTATTTAATAGATATTCTTATCCTTTATACTTTTTATTAATTAATTGTATTCAAATTATAATAGTATGCTCTGTTATATTTACTTACATTAATACTTCTTTAGAAAAAGATAAAGTAGAGTCTGATTTAGTAACTACTAAACTTCATAATAATACTATGGCTGGCATGATTGATGGTGTTAAAACTTTAAAACATGATTACAACAATATTATGCAAGCTTTAAATGGGTATGTTTCTACTAAACAATATGATAAATTACAAGATCATATTAATAAAGTTTTAAAAGAATGTAATGTTGTAAATACTTTAGGTTTAATTGATCCTGAAATATTTAATGATCCTGCCATTTATGGTATTGTAGGTGCTAAATACTTTTTAATAACTGAACATGATATTACAATGGACTTAGAAATTGTTACTAATATAAAAGAAATAAACTTTCCTATGCCTGAACTTTCTAGAATTTTCGGAATATTACTTGATAATGCTTATGAAGCTACACAAAAATGTGATAATCCATATGTAAAACTTGAAATGAGATTTGATAATAGAAAATGTGCTGATATTATTCGTATAATAAATACTTATGATACTAATATCAATATAGACTTAGATAATATTTACAAAAAAGGTGTTTCTAGTAAAAAAGTCAAATCTGGTATTGGTTTGTGGGAAGTTAAAAAAATTATTTCCAAATTCCCACATACTCAAATATATCCTACTATTGAAAAAGATAAATTTGTTCAAAATATTATTATTGAAAAGATATAGTTATAATTATGCAAGATTACATGTCTTGCATAATTAATAACATTATATTTATAACAAAAGAGAAAGTAAAGGAGTTTAAAATTATGGAAATTGTTTTACCTGTATTAGCTATTATTATTCAAATAGCTATTAATATTTACACTATTTTTAGCTTATCTAAATTATTTAGAAAAGAGTCCTTTTCTAAAGCTACTTATCTACTTATTGTATTATTATCTACAATAAGTATTATTTCTTGCTCTAAAATTAAGGGATTATTCCCTCTATCTAATACTTTACTTGCTTGGCTTTTCTTATTTATTTCTTTTAGATTTATTATTAGATTAAATACTGTTAAATCTTTTATACTTTTAGTTTTAGATTTTATATTCACTTCTTTATCTGAAATTACTAGTTTCTTTTTAGTTGCTTTAATTTCCGGAAATGATATAGATACTATTACTGCTCAATACTCTAATATATTGTTTTCATTAATACTACAATTTTTGTTTATTTTTGTTTTTGTACGTTTACTTAAATCTTTATTATTAAAATTTACAAAAATTAATACTCTTATTGATAATATTACCACAAAACAACTATCTATATTTTTACTATTACTATTTCTTTGTATATGCCCTCAATTAATTATATTTGTATTTAATAGATATTCTTATCCTTTATACTTTTTATTAATTAATTGTATTCAAATTATAATAGTATGCTCTGTTATATTTACTTACATTAATACTTCTTTAGAAAAAGATAAAGTAGAGTCTGATTTAGTAACTACTAAACTTCATAATAATACTATGGCTGGCATGATTGATGGTGTTAAAACTTTAAAACATGATTACAACAATATTATGCAAGCTTTAAATGGGTATGTTTCTACTAAACAATATGATAAATTACAAGATCATATTAATAAAGTTTTAAAAGAATGTAATGTTGTAAATACTTTAGGTTTAATTGATCCTGAAATATTTAATGATCCTGCCATTTATGGTATTGTAGGTGCTAAATACTTTTTAATAACTGAACATGATATTACAATGGACTTAGAAATTGTTACTAATATAAAAGAAATAAACTTTCCTATGCCTGAACTTTCTAGAATTTTCGGAATATTACTTGATAATGCTTATGAAGCTACACAAAAATGTGATAATCCATATGTAAAACTTGAAATGAGATTTGATAATAGAAAATGTGCTGATATTATTCGTATAATAAATACTTATGATACTAATATCAATATAGACTTAGATAATATTTACAAAAAAGGTGTTTCTAGTAAAAAAGTCAAATCTGGTATTGGTTTGTGGGAAGTTAAAAAAATTATTTCCAAATTCCCACATACTCAAATATATCCTACTATTGAAAAAGACAAATTTGTTCAAAATATTATTATTGAAAAAACATATAATAATCAAATTTAGTTTGTATAAGTAAGTCTATAATAACATTAATAAAATGTTTCTCTATTTTTTAGAGGCATTTTTTATACTACTTTTTAATACTTTATTTAAACTTATTATATGTAATAAACTACTTATCCATTTTATATATACAAATCATTAACCACCCGTGATAACGTGTGGTTTGCTCTACCCCTATAAAGGGATGTTACCAACCAATGAGCTCAAGCTCAACTGAACTTATTGCCAGTTACGCTACTTTTTCTCGCTACTATTGAAATGGTCCTTTTTTCTTTTTGTTTATTTCATTTTTTCTCCTGTAAATGGATCTACAAATTCTTTCATTACTATTTGATCTGTTGCTATATCTTCTTGTAGTTGTTTCTTTATATATTCTTCTATTACTTTCTTATTTTTTCCTACTGTATCTACATAATATCCTTCTGCCCAAAATTTTCTATTTCCGTATTTATATTTTAAATTTGCATGTCTATCATATATCATTAAACTACTTTTTCCTTTTAAATATCCCATAAAACTTGATATACTTATTTTGGGTGGTATACTTACTAGCATATGTATATGATCTGGACATGCTTCTGCTTCTATTATTTCTACACCCTTTCTTTCACATAATGTCCTTAATATTTTTCCTACATCATTCTTTATTTTTCCATATATTATTTGTCTTCTATACTTTGGTGCAAACACTATGTGATATTTGCAATTCCACCTTGTATGTGATAAACTATCTTTGTCAAATTTTTTTGACATAAAAATCCCTACCTTTCTTTATTTTAATATGGCTGGTAACCTTTATTATTATATCGAAAGCTAGGGATTTTTGCAAACCCACGCCTTTGGCTCTCCTGTACCATAGGCATTGTCTATGGTTTAATCCCATAAAAAAATACTATAAATGTTATTTCAAACATTTATAGTACTTTTAAAACTATTTTTGTAACATGCACCTTGGAGCTTTTGTTTGATGAATTACAAGCATCCAACAACTATTAGTAGATGTTTTTGCATAAAATTCTACAACTTTTTTTACTAGCTTTTTCATAAATCCAATACCTCCTATTTCTTAATGTTGACATAGGCATCTAAAATAAATTATATGTACGTTGTTATTAGGTAACTATTTTAATAAATTTATATTTCAAACTATTTCATGAAAAAAATATAACCTACTTAAGATGTCTAATCAACAATTTTATATATAAAAGACAATATTTTTATTATATTATCTTTATATATCATTTTTATTTTTCATTAAAGTATTCTTTAAACTCATCTGATTCATAGCTATGTTTACATTTATAGAATTTATACATCGGATTTGTTGCAAAGAAATTTATATATGTCAATGTTATTAAGATGATTGTTGAAGTTATTTTATTTTTTATTAATAACATCGACATATATACTAAAATTAATGATATAAAAGCAAGTACCCTAAAAAGTTTTCTTTTATTCTTGTTTAATATTGGTACTTCTTCAGTATCTGCTGGTGCATGTCGTATAATAACATAAACAGAAAATATAAACACTAATGCAGATGCAATTATCATAATATTTTTTGAGAAATTCACATATTTAGCCAATAACACTGGCGAAATGAAGAATATAATTGATGAAATTAAACATACTATATTTGTTCTTGCATGTGCACCACCAACAAATGTCTTATATACAATAGTTATAGCTAATACAACACATAATTGCATTAGGATATCAAGGGACAAGGCAATTAAGAAAATAATCAAATATTTGGGAATATCTTCTACAATTCTGGTAACACCAAAAAGCATTACTTCTCTTTTATCTCCTTCTATTTTTTCATTTTTATAAAGGATGTTATCTAGTATATAATTGCTGATTTTATCTACCATTCCCCTATCACCAATTTCATTATATCCCAATCTAATTAATAAAAAATTAATATTTGTCTTAAAAGCTTACTTTTTAGGTTAAAAAGTTAAAATTTAAATTTCGACATATTTTTTAGGCTTTCTAGCACAACTTTTATGTATACTCATTTTTTTTATTAACATTTACATATCCATTTGTATATAATACTATAACAATGAAATATTTAAGGAGGTAATAGTTATGGATAATACTTGTTGTAATAATTCTAACAATTGTAATTTTTTAAGTAGTTTATTTAATGGTGGAAATAGTTGCATTATAATAATAGCATTCATTTTAATTTTAATTTTTTGCTGTGGTGGTTCAAGTAATAATAATTGTAAATAAAAATAAACTGAGATGTATGGATAAGAATTCTAGATAAAGTAGAAAATTCGTACAAATAGTTGATTTAATGGCCTTTTTATGATAAAATGTTTATGTAAATTTATACTTTGCGTTTAAAGTTTATAATTAAATTTTAAAGGAGGAATTAATATGTTTATTGTAATTACTGGTCTAGATGGATCAGGAACAAGTACTGTTGCAGAAAAATTGCACAAAATGGATGAGGGGTCGATTTTAGTTCGGACTCCAAGCATAGAATATGCAAACCGTGAATATATCGATATTGAAGTTAGGCAAACATCACAAATAGCACATTATTTATACTATTTGTCGTCAGTAGTTTATATGTCTGAAAAAATTAAAAGAGAATTTGACTATAAGAATAAAAATGTGTATTGTGTTCGATATTTAATTGATACGGTTGTGTCACACAAATCAGCAGGACTTGATGTAGAATTAGAATACGAGAAATATGGTATTCTGAAACCTGATTTAACAATCTTTATTAAATTAAATGAAGAGACTAGACAAAAAAGAATTAAAGAAAGAGGTGAATCACAGTTAGATAAATTGTTAAATGACCCAGAAAGAAGAAATTCTTTCTATTACAATTTTTCCAAGTTTTTAGACACTAGTTCTACGGTGTACTTTGATAATGGAAAGCCGGATGTTGAAAGTAATGTTGCAAAATTGTTTAAGGAAATTCAGAGGAGGAAATAAGCATGGAGGAAAAATTTTTATTGACAGATGAAGTGTGCATTTCTGAGGAAGATTTCAAAGAGAGAGAGTACCTTATCGAAAAATTCAAAGAAATGCCAGAGGATTTTTTCTCTAAACTTCGGCATTTTCAACCACAAATTGGTTGTTTGAACGCATGCAGGATTTGTAGCAAATTGGCAAATGCAAGAGTTGAATTTTGGAGTGAAGCTAGAATTCGCAATGTAATTGCTGCATTAAAGTATGCAACTCCACAGAAAGAGTATGGAAAATCACTTATTACTTATGATAGATATGAACACAGAAATGGAGTTATTTTTCCATACTTGGATAATGACATTGGAAATTATCCGTATCTCGAAACATTTGTTAAACTTGCATATGTAGAACTTGGAGTAACAACAAGAATTTCAACAGTAAGTTATAGTAGATATAATTCAACTCTTAATGAAATGCATGAAAGAATTAATGCTCTTGATGGCAATGGACTAGGAGGAGTACGACTTTCTTTCACGCCATATGAGATTGGATGGGAATGTTTGAGTGAAAATTTTAGTCGTTTCGATTATATTATGGATATAGCTAACGTACTTAGAATCTATAGACCTTACTATGAAAATGCTGGTGCTGGTTCAAGGAATATGTGTGTAGAGATAAGATATAAGCCGTTAGTTAGAATAAAAGATGTCAATGAAACTGAAGTTTTAGGGCATAAGGTAATTCATACAAGTAATTATTTATGGATTTCTAAAAATAAAGATGTAAATATGAAAGAATCTAAAATTAAAGATCCTTATGAACATAGTATTTTGTTAACAGAAGATCCAGAAGATTTTTACACTATTGATTTGTATGAAGATATTCAGACAATAGAAAGTCTTAAGAAAATTGCGCACAAATTTATTATCGGAGACTTAAGCATATACCCAATATCCAAGGTATACCTTATGATTAACTATGATGGATATTATTATACTATTAATCCTAGCATTACAGAAGATGGAAATTATGGAATTAATATCTATCCTAAAACAGAAACAAGAAAACATTCAGGTTATATTGTCACTGAAAGATTTTTGGTAAATTCAATTATTGAGTATAAGAAGACTAAAAATCTTTCGAGTTTGGAAAAATTTGAAAATTCTACTTGGGAGGATGTATATGAAGTTATAAAAATATGCAAGAATAAGGCACGAAAATATGAAAAAATTGGTAAGACAGAAAAAAGTGATTATATTATTAATGAAATTTTGCCAATGAAAAATGCATACATTAGTGCTCTCCAAATTGCTGGATACAAAGCAAAAGAATTTTTCGACCCAGAGTTCTCAATTGATACAGGTATTATTTGTAACCTAGGAAGAGCAATTCATGAATTCCAAGGTTTAACTAGCAAAGAGAACGAGCCACTTACACCTGTACATGAACGAAATTATGGTATGTATAATAGCAAAATGTCCCAAGAAGGTATTTCTTGGAGATTAAGCTGTAACTACGATAACAGTATTGTAATAGAGAAACTAAATATGTTTGACACAGCTAGTGAAGAGGGACAAGTAGCAGAAAGAATTAATATTAAACTCGAAAATAAATTGGACGAAATCTATACTGCAACCGACCTTAAAACAATGTATTTAGTTCCCGGACAGAGGTTAAAATGATGAAAGAAATAAGATTCTACAAAGAATTTGGAGAGTATGGCTATCTTGCAACATACTCAAATTATGGATTTTTTAAGGATGGAGTGTTTTGGAAAACTTCAGAACACTATTATCAAGCACAAAAATTTATGGACTCTGATACGAAAATAAGAATTCAAAATGCAGAAACACCTAAAATCGCTTCTACTATAGGAAGAGATAGAAATTTAAATCTTAGGAGTGATTGGGAAGAAGTTAAGCAAGATGTAATGTTTGATGCTGTATATTATAAGTTTAAGCAAAACAAAGATATTTTACAAAAACTTCTTGACACAGGTGATGCAAAAATTATTGAGGCTACAGTTAAAGAAAATTATTGGGGATGTGGACCTAATAATGATGGTCAAAATAATTATGGAAAAATTCTTATTAAAGTTAGAGAAAAACTTCGTACAGAACAGGAAGAAGGAGAAAAATAATGGAATTAATTTCAAAAAAAGGGTACAAAAAACTTTGTGAGGAACTGAAAAATGTTGATAGTGAGATTATTGAAACTCAAAGAGAGATGGGCGAAAGTGCAAAACGTGACAATGATTTAAGAGAGAATCCTGAGTATATGGAACTTAGAGTAAAAGCTATGTATACTCTTCCACAGAAAAAACAGAAACTTTATGAAAGAGTTAAAGATTGCAAAATTATCGAAGAAACAAATGAATATAAAAACTTTGATGGTAATGTAATTGTAGGTTCAAAAGTTAAAGTTATTTGCGATGGTGAGGAAGAAACATATATTATTTTAGGAGATAACGAAGGAAACTTAGACAATAATATTATGTCATGTAAAGCACCTTTTGCACAAGCACTTTTAGGTAAACATATTAAAGAAATCGTAAACTTCAATGGCATGATAATTCAAATTGAAGAAATTACAAGAATCTAAGCTAAATGCTTAAACAAAAAGGAGAAATTTTTATTGCAAATTTCTCCTTTTTGTTATATAATTTTTAAAATTATGGAAGGAGAATTTAGTGATGAAACAAATAGAAATTACTGTAAGAGTCAATGAAGACGTTGAAGAAGCTTTTGAAAAATTAAAACACTTAGGATTTAAGATTATAAGAGAAAGTGATATTGATGATATCTATATGACTTCTAAATTACAAGAATTGAATAAAAATAATATACAATATATTTTAAAAAATTCAATATTACTTAGAGATTTAAAATTATCTGATAAAGAATTAAAGAAGATTACATATAAAAATAAAGAATATGATATTAATCGGTAATGTAATATTAGAGCAAAAAATAAGTTTAGATATTCAAGATATAGAGAAAGCCAAAAAAATATTTGAATGTTTAGGATTCAATAAACTTGTGGAAGTTAAATATCATGTTATTGTTTATGCAAAAGATAGAACAGAATTTGCATTTCAAATAGTTGAGAATTTAGGAACTTTAATTGAATTCGAGAATGAAAGCGATTTTGAAGGAAAAACACTAGGAGAAATTAATAGTGTAAAACAAAAAATGTTTGAAAAAATAAAGAATACTGGAATACAAATCTCAAATGATATAGATATAAAAAAAGCTTATGAACTAATTAAAATGAATTTAAAATAAAAAGAAGCCACAGTTAAAAAATTAGACAATAGACGAGAGGTTTAGTAAAAAGAATATATAACTTTGAATAAAACAAGAAAAGTAACTAAAGTTACATCCCTTTGGGGGTACAAATTAAAAGTCTAACTCAAATTGTTAGGCTTTTTTCTTGACTTTACTTATTATTAATATATAATTATCTTAAGA
>CALXJF010000006.1 GCA_944388575.1 uncultured Clostridia bacterium | reverse complement strand
CATAAAAGCCTGTATCACAGATATACACTGTGTTACAGACTTTTTACTCTTTCAAAAGTGTCAAACTCGAGATTATACTATTTTTATACTGTTATGTCAATTTTTAATAATATTATTTTATATTTTTATAACTATGATAAATAAAAGCTAATAGATTATAACATAATAACCTATCAGCTTCTATTTTTTATTTGCATTCTTCTATATACTTATTTACTACATCTAAGAATTCTTTTTTCATTTCTTCAAGTCTCTGCATTGTTTCTGCTTCAAATCTAATTGTAAGCTTTGGACTAGTATTTGACATTCTAATTATCGCAAAACCATCATCAAATTCTGGTCTTGCTCCATCTATAACAGAAGTATTATATCCTTTATTAATACAATATTCTTTTACTTTCTCAACAATTTTTGCTTTGCTTTCCTCAGATACTGTTATTTTAAGTACAGGTGTAGAATAATATTTTTTTAACGTTGCTTCTATCTCAGATAATGTTCTTGTTTCATTATCTATTACTTCTATCATTCTAAGTGCAGCATATATACCATCATCAAATCCATAAAATTTATCTTTAAAGAAAGTATGACCTGAGATTTCACCACCAAATAATAATCCTTCTTTTAACATTTCCCTTTTTATATACGAATTTCCAGTCTTGTATACTTTAGGTTCTCCTCCGTTTATTCTTATCTCATCAGATAAAGTTTTTGAGCAACTTACATCAAACATAATTCCTTTAACATCCACAGTTGGCAAAATATATTTACTCATTATTGCCATATAATAGTCACTAGATATAACTTTTCCTTCATTATCTACACATCCTACCCTGTCTGAATCTCCATCAAAGGCTACTCCTATGTCAGCACCAATTTCAAGTACCTTTTTTTGCAAGTCCACCATATTTTCAGCTTCAGCTGGGTCGGGATGATGATTTGGAAAATCAGGATTACTATCACAATATATATATGTAACATCCAGATTTAATTTGTCAAATACATCTTTTACAACAATTGAGCTAGTTCCATTTCCTGCGTCTACAACTACTTTTAATCTCTTTTTAAAATCAAATTTACTAACTAACATATTTACGTATTTTTCTTTAATATCAAATTTTTCAATTTTTCCATTACCATCAATAAAATCAGCATTAAGTACAAAATCTCTAAACTCTGTTATCTCATCACCACAAATCTCTCCTCTTTCATCAAAAGCTATCTTAAATCCATTATACTCTTTCGGATTATGACTTGCAGTTACCATTATTCCAGCACGTATATTAAAAATCTCATTTGCATAATATAACATAGGGCTTGTAACAAGTCCTAAATATATAACATCAACACCTGTAGATAATATCCCTTGAATTAAAGCTTTAGACAGTGCTGGTGAAGAAAATCTATTATCTTCACCAATTATAACTTTTTTTCCATTAAACTTCTGTTGTAGATAAGTACCGTATGCTTTACCTATTGTATAAGAAGTACTTTCAAATAAATCCTCATTATATATACCCCTTATATCATATCCCCTAAAAATATGTGAATTTATAGTTCTTGTAATTTCCATATATAACGAGATAATAAACTACTTTTTATAGTAATCTATTATCTCTTGCACCACCTTTCAATAATATATTATTCATTTAACCACTTTTTATATGCATTTAAAACTATAGTATTTACTTCTTCAATAGTTAAATCTGTTGTATCTATAACTAAATCATAATTTGACATATCATCTCTATGTACACCATAGGTTTTAAACCATCTATTATTTTCTTCATTAAATCTATATAATATTTGTCTTTTTGCCTCTTCTATACTATTAAATTGCTCACTATCTTTTCTTTTTTCATCCATAAAAACTCTTTTGGCTGCTACATCTATATTTACTCTTAAATAAACTTTAAACGAATCCGGAATAGCAAACCAACCAAGTTTAGCATCAACAATCAAATTATCATGAGATTTAGCATACTCACTTGCACTTTTTTCAATCTGCCTATCTAATTCTTCGTGTTCATCAAGATATTTTTGAAACTCTACTATATTCATCCCCATATCTTTAGCAAGTTTTCTTGCATACTGACCATTTCGATAAATTTCATAATTTAAGTCTCTTTGTAATGTATTTGATAATGAGCCTTGACCACTCGCATGATCTCCAGCTATAGTTATAATATGCCTTTTATTCATATACATTTGCTCCTTTAATCATTATTTGAATTTTCAATATCTACTATATCATCCCTTATACCAGGTTCAACAACAAATTGACCATCTTTTCTAACATAAACCTTCTCTTCTGCGATTTCCTCGGCAGCTACATCTACTGCATCTCGTATATCACTACTTCCTTCTAAAACTCTTCTTTTTTCAATATCTCTTGCTCTTTTAGCTATAGCAAGTGCTGATTCATATCTATTTCCAACTTTTGGCATAACTTCACTAACATTTGGCTTTGCTAACATTTGATTTCCTCCTTCAATACATATAATATATTTTACCATAAATTAAAGTACTTTTCAATACATTAATTTACTAAAAATATGTATAAATTTGATTTAATATTATATTTCAAAATATCTTAATGTTTCTTTTACAATCATATAAAAATGAGAATAGTGAATATAATGTTCTGCTTTACCAACATTTAAAATTTTCACCTCTTTAAACCTATCTTTTATATTCACATTATATTTAAAAGTATTCTTTCTACATACTAATAAAGCTTTACTTAAGCTATCTTTCTCAATTCTATTTTCAAAGTTTTTTAATTCATTACAATACCATTTCATTTCATCCTTTATACATTTATTGGGTATTTTATTTTTTTGTATACTTTTTCCTTCCAATTTATATTCATTTGGTATAGATCTTTCAAACATTTTATTAACACAATTATCAAATATTTTTTTCATAAAAGTTTTAGTAAGCAGAAAATATATACTATATATAAATTTTGTAAATAATAACTTAACATTTGTAAGTTTTTCTAAATCTATTAAAATAAGTCCTTTTAACTTTAAATCTTTATTTATATACATTGAATAAAAATTAGCAGAGGAATGACCTAGTAAAATAGTTTTTTTAGGATCTATATTCAATAATTTAAACACCTGTTTTATTTCATTACAAATATTCTCTAAATTTCTTTCTGTATTAACTATATCACTATTTCCATATCCAAATCTATCAATTATAACACACCTACATTTAACTTGTAGTAATGTTGCAAGCTTGTACATATCAGCTATAGCAAACGGAGTTCCAAAACCCGATAAAAAAACGATAGTCGTTTTCCCATATCCACTTTCATAATAGTTGAGTCTATTTCCATTAATATTTAAATAATCCTTCAAAAACATATATAATCTCCACTTTCTACTTAAATTCAATTATTGTAGTTATCCCACATGGTAGAAAAATTTCTGAATCCTTTTGTTTTATTCCTATCTCGTCAAAATCAATCTTCTTAATTCTTTTATCTTTAAAAGCTAAGCTTCCCACATTTTTTATAATAGTTCCAGAAAGGCCACCAGTGTATGTATTTATCAACACAAATATAGGCGTATCACTTAAAATCTTATTACATAAATTAAGTAACTCGTATAAATCTTTTTCTATATTCCAAACCTCTCCATTTTTACCTCTACCATATGAAGGCGGATCCATAATAATAATATCATACTTATTATTTCTTCTTATTTCCCTCTTTACAAATTTTATAACATCATCTACTAAAAATCTAACTTTTCTTGATTTTAGACCACTAGAGACTAAATTTTCTTTAGCCCAATTAGTCATACCTTGAGAAGAATCTACATGACAAACATTAGCTCCTGCGTATGCAGCTGCTACTGTTGCGCCTCCAGTATATGCAAACAAATTTAATACGTTTATTTCTTTTTTATTTTTTTTCTCATCAGAAATTTTACTGATTATGTAATCCCAATTTGTAGACTGTTCGGGAAAAAGCCCTGTATGTTTAAAACCCATGGGTTTGATATTAAATTTCAAATCTTTATATGATATATCCCAAGAAGCAGGTATCTTTTTTAAAACTTCCCAATGTCCACCGCCTTTTTGACTTCTAATATATCTTGCATGAGCCTGTTTCCAAAGAGCAGGATTCTTTTTTTCTTTCCATATTATTTGTGGATCTGGTCTAATCAATATATATTTTCCCCATCTTTCAAGTTTTTCTCCATCTGCCATATCAAGAATTTCATACGTTTTTAACTCTTTACTATATCGCATAATATTTCCTCCTTTTTCATAAATATTATTAATAGGTGTAACAATGAAAATATTTAAAATATGTAATCTAAAAAATAAAATCAAATTACTTAGTTTTTTTATTTGTCTATTTACAATTCTAATTTTTTCAAAATCAAATTTTGAATCTGTAAAATCAAGTACATTATTATTTATAAATAATATATTACCTTCACTTTTTCCATTTATCTTTTTTACAGAATTAATTTTAAATTCTGATATTATTGATTTACTTTCAAAATCAATTGGAAAAATAATCAAATCATGTTTCAAACTAAGTAAAAACTGTACTCCAGCAATAATAACTGGATTTTTATGTGGTTATCCTATGGGATCTAAAACTGTATCAACATTATTTCAAAATAATAAAATAAACAAATTAGAAGCAACTAAATTATTAACATTTGTTAATAATTGCAATCCAATATTTATTTTATCAACTATTGGAATAAGTGTTCTAGGCAATCAAAACCTTGGAATACTACTAATAATTTCACATTATATAAGTGCATTAACTATTGCATTTTTTGTAACTAGACTTAAATCCATATCTATTATACACGAAACTAAGTCAATGTCAAAGTCTTTTAACCAAAATAATGTCATATCTAAAAGTTCCTTAACTTTTTTTGATATTGTAAAAAAATCTATACTAAAATCTTTTTTAACACTCAGTAATATATTTGGGTTTATTATAATATTTAATCTACTAGGCAATATAATAACTATAATTCTTTTAAAACTCAATTTTTCAAAAAATATAGTAACAATTTTATCTGCCCTTTTTGAAATAAGCAAAGGTTGTTTAGATGTTTCAATTCTTGATATAAACGAAAATATAAAAATATGTATTATATCTTTTTTACTTGGATTTAGTGGACTTTGTATTATCTGCCAAGTATATTCTACAATAAGTAATAATCTGTTTAATATAAAAAAATTAATTACATATAAATTTTCACAAGGATTACTTTCCTTTATATATACGTATTTTTTACTGAATATTTTTAAAATTGATATTAATAACATTACTGTATTTAAAAATATTGAAACAAGCTTAACCTATTCTAATTTTATAGAACAAATAAAAGTATATTATATAAACTCTATTTTTTTAATAATAATAATTTTATGCATGTTTTCTTTTTTACATATACTACTTCATAAACAAAAAAAGAATTAATTATTTTTTAATATTTTTTATTATAACTACAATATAACTACAAAAAATTCTTATAAGAATATCCTTCTTATAAGAATTTTTTGATTAAATAAATTTTTAATTATTAAAATTATAAAGATCACTATTATTTGTATAATTATTATCAATATTTCCGTTATTTTCATTAGATGTAGTTTTATTATCAAATTCATTATTAATGTCCGTTTGATTATTATTTTGATTTGAAGTACTACTTGTATCATTATTATTACCTAAATTATTGTTTGTATTTTGATTTATAGTTTCTTCTTGATAATAATTTACATAATTGTGTACTACGCAATAAGTTGTTGGTTTAGATGAATTACTTAACATCTTTTTTGTAACACAACCTGCTTGATAACACCCTGTATTTGGTAAGTCACCTGAAACAGAGCAAACTGCTACTTCTTCTAATGCAGCTGAAGTATCAAACTGTTTAACTGTTTGATTTTTACTTATCTCATTAACAACAGTATTAAATAATTTAACACTAGTGTATGGATAACTTCCATATTTTCTGGTTCCAATTGCTTTTGGCGTATCATAACCATTCCAACAAGCTATTGTATAATATGGAGTAAATCCACAAAACCATTGATCTTTATCATCATTAGTATTACCAGTTTTACCTGCTATTGGCATATTTCCTGCTTTTACATAACCAGCTGCTGTTCCTGATTTAACTACTTCTTGTAAACATGTTGTTAACATTGCAGCAGTGCTTTTCTGCATAGCTCTAGTTGGTGTATAGTTTTTATACAATACTTCTTTATTATTTCTATCTAGCACTTTAGTATAAAATTTAGGTTCATTATAATCACCACCATTTGCAATAGTTGCATATGCACTTGCCATCTCAAGAGGTGTTACACCTTTAGTTAATCCTCCAAGTGATAAAGGTGCTATATTTTTATCTTCTTCTACAAGACTTGTTAATCCACAAGACTTAGCAAAATTATATGCAAAATCAAGATCTACTTTCATGTTTGCCCTTACTGCTGGTAAGTTCATTGATTGAGCAACTGCTTGCCTAACAGTAACATTTCCCTTAAAATATCCATAATAATTTTTTGGACTCCAACTACCTATTGTTAAAGGTGCGTCTTGCAAAACAGAATTTACTGTAAGCTCTCCTTTTTCAAAAGCAGGTCCATATGCACCAAATGGCTTCATACAAGAACCCGGTTGTCTATAACTTTGTGTTGCTCTATTTAAAACAAAATTTCCTGATTTTTCTCCGGCTCCTCCGGTTAATCCAACAACATTTCCGTTTGAATGATCTATAACGACCATCGCTGACTGCATAAAATCTCCATTTTTATCTGTATAAAATAAAGTTGAATTATTATATGCATTATCTATTGCACTTTGCACATTTTGATCTAATGTTGTATATATTTTATAACCACTAGTATATACTTTTTGTTTAGCTTCTTCATATGATATTTCTTCTTCTTTTTGAAGATCTGTTATAACTTGCTCTATGGCAGCTTCTACAAAGTACGATTTTACTTTAGTACCAACGGTTCCCCTATTAAAGTTTACTTGTTCATTTTTTGCTTCTTCATATTGATTAGTAGATATCTTACCAAGTTCTAACATTTTACTTAAAACTACATCTTTTCTTTCCAAAAGCTTAGCTCGTGTTTCATTAGATGTAAATGGATTTGTTGATTCAGGAGATTGAATAGCGGCTGCAAGTATAGCACATTCATTAAGAGTTAAATCTTTGACACTCTTATTAAAATAAGTTCTTGAAGCTACTTCTACTCCATATGCCCCTTCACCAAAATATATAGTATTAGCATAAGTCTCAAAAATATACTCTTTACTATATTTTGTTTCAAGCATTCCAGCTCTGTACCACTCTCTTATTTTTCTACTTATGTTTGTTTCATCATCATTTGTTATATTTTTTACTAACTGTTGAGTAATAGTACTTCCACCATATCCAGATTCTCCCATATTAGATATATACGTAAAAATTGCTCCTACTGTCCTTTTTATATCTATACCTTTATGTTCAAAGAATCTTTCATCTTCAATTGATACAATTGCATTTATTAAATTTTCAGGTAATTCATTATATGAAACATGAATTCTATTTTCAAGTCCATAAATTTGATCTATTTGATTACCATCTTTATCATATATAAATGTAGTTAAAGACATATTATCAATTGAGTTACCATTTAATAAATCTTCTGTATCCTCAGAATTTGAGAATACTCCCAAGAAACTACTTGCTATTACAACTAACGCCAAAAAGAATATTGTTAATATTACAAATAGTTTCAATGGTTTCCTCTTTTTATGATTTTGTACTTTATCTACATTTTTTTCTACATTTTCCATACAAAATCCCCCTTGTATTATGTCAAGGCTTTTACCTCTTTATTTTTACATATTTCATTCATAACTGTATTGAATAACTTTACAGATGTATATGGATAATTTCCATATGATCTATATCCTATTGGTCTTGGTTCATCATAACCATTCCAACAAGCTATTGTATAATATGGTGTAAAACCACAGAACCATTGGTCCTTATCATCATTACTATTTCCAGTTTTACCTGCTACTGGCATATTTCCTACTTTTACATATCCATATCCAGTTCCATATGCTACAACATCTTGTAAACAAGTAATAAGGTCTGTAGCTGTACTTTCTTTCATAACTCTTGTAGTGTCATAAGTTTTAAACAATATTTCCTTACCATCTTTATCTGTAACTCTAGTATATAATTTAGGTTCATTATACATTCCCTTGTTTGCAATAGTTGCATAAGCATTTGCCATTTCAAGTGGTGTAACTCCACGAGTTAAACCTCCAAGAGCTAGTGGTGCTATATCTTTATCTGCATTTTGTAAGCTTTTTAAACCACATTTTTTAGCAAATTCAAAAGCAAAGGAAGTATCTACCATCATATTTGCTCTTACTGCTGGCAAGTTCATTGAAAGAGCTATTGCACGTCTTACTGTAACATAACCATTAAAATAATTATAATAATTTTTAGGCTCCCAATCTTTAATTTTTAGTGGTAAATCTTCTATATATGATTCTGGATTTAATTTTCCTTGTTCAAAAGCAGGTCCATATGCTCCTATAGGTTTCATGCAAGAACCTGGTTGTCTATAACTTTGTGTTGCTCTATTTAGTCCTAAATTATTTTCCTTTTTACCAGCACCTCCTATCAAACCAAGTACATTACCATTTGTATGATCTATAACAACCATTGCAGATTGCATATAATCATCATTTCTTTCTGTGTAAAATAAAGTATTGTCATTATACGCATTGTCTATTGCATTTTGTACTGATTGATCCATTGTAGTATAAATTCTAAATCCGCCAACATAAACTTGCTTCTTAGCTTCATCATATGTTAAATTATCTTGAGCTTGTAAATCTGCTATAACCTGTTCAATTACTGCATCAACAAAGTATGATTGTACATCTTCACTTCCATCAGCCATTTTTTTAAATTCAATAGGAGTTGATATGGCTTCGTTATATTCAAGAATTGTAATCCTCCCAAGTGATAACATCTTAGAAAGTACAACTTTTTGTCTTTCAAGTAACTTAGTTTTTGCCTCTTCACTTCTATATGGATTAGTAGATTCTGGTGACTGAATAGCAGCGGCTAATATAGCTGATTCTGCCAAGTTAACATCACTTAGAGATTTTCCAAAATATTTTCTGGCCGCAACTTCAAAACCATAGGCTCCTTCCCCCATATATATAGTATTAATATAATCTTCAAAAATTTCCTCTTTACTAAAATTACTTTCAAGTACAGTAGCTCTATACCATTCTCTTATTTTTCTATTTATATTTGTTTCTTTATCATCAGTAACATTTTTTACTAATTGTTGAGTAATAGTACTTCCTCCAAAGTCTGAATCACCATTATTAATTATATATGAATATGCTGCTCCAACAGTTCTTTTAATATCTATTCCCCTATGCTCAAAAAATCTCTCATCTTCAATTGACACTACAGCATCAACCACAGAAGTTGGAATATCTTCATATTCTACAAAAATCCTATCTTCATTTCCATGTAATGTATCAATTTGATTTCCATCTTTATCATAAACAAAAGTAGAGTATTCTAAATCTCGTAACTGGCCTGATGCTATAAAATCAACAAAATCCGAACAACTCTCTATTTCTTTTGCTACTAAATCTGAGAATTTAACTCCTATAAATATAACACCAACTAAAATAATCAAAAAAATGATTAAAAAAATAGACGTTATTATTTTAAGCACCTTTTTACTTTTTCTATATTTAGTTGGCAAATTAGCTTTCCTCTTTACCTTTTTTTCACCCATCAAAAAAACTCCTAATCAATTTATAAACATTAAAATATACCTCACAATAGATTATATAACATTTTACATAAAAAATCAATATTTATACTATATATTATATAAAATAATTTAATATTTTGTTATATAAATTATATCACAAACATAGTATATAATAAATAAAAAAGTAGTCTATTAAAAATTAGACTACTATTATATATTATAAAAAAAGAAGGGGGGTAAACATTTTTTAACGTTTACATTAATAGTATGAGTTAAAAAATATAATTTATACATTTTTATATATTTTTTTAAAAGGAGGTTATCAAATGGATAAAAATCAGCAATATTTTGATCCTTATAATTTTAATGCAAATCAAAACCCACAATATATGCCACTTCAAACAAATGAAATGGCCCCAGGATTTGAGGCAATGAATCCATCAATGTATTATGAACAACAATACATGTACTACAGATATCTAACGCAAATGTTAGAATACAAAACAAGACTAAAAGAATATGAAAGATTAAATAAAGAAAATAAATAAGAAAAAAGATATTGAGAACTAATTAAACTCTCAATATCTTCTTTATATTAAAATATAGTTTCTCGAATTTCAATACAAAATCCAAGATATTTAATAATATACGGTATTTCAGCCTCCTGATCGAGAATGTATAACATCTCCTCATCAGAAAAAATTCTACCATAAAACTCTTGAAGTAAAGGTGGTGTTAATATATGCATCTGCCCTGCATACTTTTTTTGAGCATAAAGAATAAACGCCTTGAACTCCTCAAAAAGTTCATCAAAACTGCCAAGAGTATAATCATCGTTAAACTTTACAATGTTCTCATCGTAATTACTCTGATTCAACTCATAACAATTTTTTACTGCCTGTGAAGACAAATAAATATATAATATATTATTATTTTCTTCGTTCGGTCTAACAATAAGCAACGTATTATAAAAATCGAAGTCTTGATAATTGTCTAACCGTCTAAAGATTTCACGATCTTCAAGCAATCTTTTTTGTACAATTCCTTTCATAGACATGTAATTACTCCTCCATTTAATAAATTTACTCAACTTATAATTTTATCATGGTATATATGATATCATAAATGCATAGCAATGTCAAATAAACATAATTAAAACTTAAGATATATACTATTAGCATGAAATCCATACTAATCTCATCCTTATTTTCTACCTTCTTGCATACATTTTTCTCTTGCCTCTGCTAATTATTAGAATATTTTTACAATCACTTGAATTTGAACCAAAAAATTAGTTAACTAAAACATTAACTAATTTATATTTATTATACTATATATCCACCATTTGTATTTATAACCTGACCTGTTATATATGAAGACAAATCAGAGGCTAAAAAGCAAACTAACTGTGCTACATCTTCTACATTCCCAATTCTACCGATTGGAATATTTGAGACAAATTCACTTAATTCTTCTCTATTTAAATTATTATTCATGTCTGTATCTATTATTCCAGGAGCAATCGCATTCACACGTATATTAGATGGTCCAAGTTCCTTTGCTAAAGCTTTAGTTAATCCAATAATTCCTGATTTCATAGTAGAATAATTAGTCTCACAAGAAGCTCCAACAACTCCCCACATAGATGTTATATTAATTATATTGCCACTATGATTTCTTAACATATACTTTTTCAAAGCTGATTGAGTTACATTAAATGTACCAAGTATTGTAGTATCAAACATTTTCCTTAAATCATTTTCTGTTACATCAGTAAATAATTTATATTCACAAATTCCAGCATTATTTACAACTACATCAATACTTCTAAACTTTCTTAAGGAATAATCTATCATATCATCAACTTCTTTTCTAATAGATACATCAGCTTTAAAGACATCAACATTACATCCATAGCTTATAAGTTCATTTTTTAAGTCCTCAGCTTCATTTTTGGAACTATTATAATTTATACATACATTATATCCTTTAATAGCCAATTCTTTTGCTGTTTGTCTACCTATACCTCTTGAAGCTCCTGTCACTATAGCAGTTTTAGAAAGCATTCATATCAACGCCTTTCGTATCAAATTTTATCTTTTCTTTAGATTTTTTGTTATTTATAACAAAGAATAAAGCACCTATAATTATTGGTAAGTAGAATGTATAAATCCTCCAAAATAATATGGCCATATTTATTGTTCCATTATCAAAAAATGTATTAAATATAATTAAAAAGCCACCTTCTGCGGCAATACCAGCTCCAGGTACCGGTACAAAAGCCATTATCATCATTAAAAAGGCTTGAGCAGATATTATATTTATAATACTTTCACCACTTTGACCAAAAGCTTTATATACTGCATATGTCACATAGAAATATACTGTAAGTTGTACGATTGTATAAATAACAAGTTTTAAAATCATTAATTTTTCTTTTTGTATAATTTTAAACTGTTCATGAAAATTTGTAATACTTGCTTGCAACTTTTCTAATCTTTCATCTAAGTTCTTTAATAATTTCATTTTAGCAAGTAATTTATAAAACCATTTTACAGAGTTATATACTAATTTTTGGTTAATACCAATTAATAGTAAAAATATTATAACAGCTAAGTTTACTAAAAAACCTATTAAAGCTAAATAAATAAAATTACTAACTAAATTTTTAAAATACGAATATTTAAATATAATTAAAAGTAATGTATATATAACTAAAGTAGCTTGATATACAATAAATTTAATAAGTAATATGCTTATGCTATTTGAAGCTTTCTTTCCATCATTAACCATAACCAATGCTTGAATTGGTTGTCCTCCAGAAGAAAATGGTGTTATACAATTAAATAATTGTCCTATCATTGAAACTCTCAAAGTAGTCGAGAATTTTTCATCCTTATATGTTTTTTTGGTAACAACATATAAACACACAGCTTCTAAAAGCCAATACACCACCATACACATAAATCCAACAAATAGCCAGTTATATCTTAAATTTTTTATAGCTGAAGTTATAGTCTCTATATCATCAACACAAAACATATATATAAGTAAACCAACAAATATAACAGCTATAATTATTATATTAATTAAATTTGACGAAATTTTTCCACTTTTTCCTTTATTAATTTTCCCAAACATTTTTTCTCTTTCTCCATGTCTTTTTCTGAGAGTTTTTATATATTCTATTATAATATGATTTCCACATTTTAGCTACATTTTCCTCACTATAATATTTTGCACATTTTTCCGACATCAATACAGCTTTATTATAATATGTTTTATCATTTTTCAATTTATAAATCTGTTCTACAAAAGACTTAATATCCAAACCTTTTAAATAATAGCCATCTAAAATACATTTATAAAGTTCAATATCTCTAAGTAATATAGGTATTTTACAATTAGATGCTTCAAGTACTGTCATTGGAAACAACTCTTCATAAGAAGCTAAAAATAACATATCTGACATATTATATAACTCATTCATTTCTTCTCTTGGAATTATATCCAAAAATTTAACATTTTTAGGTGGATCTTTTAAAATCTTTTTTATTTCATTATATCCGGTCAGATATTTGTTTAAAAGAAAATCCTCCTGCCCATACAAACTGTATATCAGGCATTTGCTCAGCTACTTTTACGAAATCCATTATTCCTTTTCTTATTTGTAATTGACCTACAGAAAGTACAACAAATTTATTTTTATCTATACCATATTTTTTACGTGTTTTATAATTTGTTTCTTTATCTAATTTAAAAAACCTTTTGGCAGAAACATAATTAGGAATATATGTTATTTTATCTCTTTTAATTCCTAATTCTTCTAATTTATCAATGAAATAAGGATTGACAGTAACTAAATAATCCATACTTTTATAGAATTCCATAACATATTTATAGACGATTCTTCTAATAATTTTAGGTAACTTTAAGCTCTTATCCAATGTTTCAGGTAAAAAATGTACATAGCCCACTGTACTAGATTTTACCTTCGCAAAAGGTAGTGTTAAAAAAAATTCAGGATTAATAGTATGATAATGTCTAATGTCTGCAAATTTTAACTTATTAACTCTAACATCATATAAATTATCTAAATGACTTTGAACTAAACTTACTTGCTCTTCATAAGCTGAAAGTACACCCTGCCCTTTAACGGTATGAGCTTTTGACATCATATTTATAGTCCTTGACATAAAATACATCTCCTTGTTATCAATTATACCATATAACGACAACAAAAACAATAAGGTAACAATGTACCTTATTGTTTTGTAATACTATCTATAATTCATTTTTCCATCTTCGACTTCTTGACTTAAACCTCTACCTGTTCTTTCTATATTTCCTCTATTTTCAACATATTTAGGAGTGTTTTCAACTTTTCCTCCTAATTGAGTAATGAAGTCATTATGCTTAGAATACTGATTATTTAATTCATCAAATCTTGCTTCACTATATTTTGAAAGAGAAATTAAAAGTTTTCTGCGTGTATTGTACATATCCCCTTTAAATAATCTTTTGAAACCTCTTAAAAAACGACTATTTGTTGCACTATCATTTTCAAGTAATGAGCCTATTTTTGCAAATTGTGCAAAATTATCCTCAAAAAGTTGTGCCTGTTCTACAGTTAATTGACCATTTGTTTTTAAGTCTAAAAATTTATCCAATAATTTTTGCATATTTCCTAATTCTTCTCTTTCTATTTTTGAAAAATTATTAAACTCAATACTTCCATCATCATATTCTGTAAACATACTATCATACAATTCGTCAAAATCAATACTTCCATCTGATACTATATTTTTCATGTTGTTTATAAAATCAATTCTACTTGGAACATTTTCTTGCATATCTCTTTGCATATCTTGTAGTGCCACTCTTAAATGTCTTCTATCAAATCTACCAGCACTATCCATTGCTGCAATTATATTCTTAAATCCAGGTCCATTTAAAATTTGTCTTCTTTGTGCACCAGTTGAACTATCAGTAAAATTAGTTATAAAATTCTTTGACAATTCTTCTTCGGTTACATCTTTAGGTAAACCACTAATAACTGACGCCCCATTTCCATCGTCTTGAGATTTAGATTCTTTATCTATTTGTTCATCTTTCTCTTTTTCTTCTGGTACAACTTCACTTTCTTTACCATCATTATTTAAGGTACTATCCTTATCATAATTTAGTCTCTGATCATTTTTATACATTCCTTTTACGGTTTCATCAAAAGCTTTTTCTAAAGGTTCTATAGTGGAATTAAATTTCTTTTTTAATTCACTATTTTTACTTTCCAAAGTTGCCAAATTTCTTTCCTTATTAGCTGTCATAGCATCCAAATCTGATTTTTTCTTTTCTATAATTTTAAGATTATTAGTTGCCGTTGTATACTCTTCCTTAAATTGAATAATTTGGTTATTAAAATCAGTAACGAAGTTCTCCTTTTGCTGTATTTCACGGGTTAAACTCTCAATTTCTTTTGATTTAGCATTATAGTAACCTACATGTGGACTATTCTTCTTTTTACCTGTGGCTTGAGCATGTGCATCATCTTCTTTAGCATTTTTTATCTCCATACTAATATCTTCTTGCCTTTTTCTTAACTCTTCAATTTCTTTTTTTATATCCTCAACTTTTTTCTCTGCAAACTTTTTATTGTTTAACGCCACATCTGCTTTATTTTTTTCTTCTAATCTTTCTATTTCAAATTGCTTACTTTTTTCTTTATCATTATGAATTTCGAGCTTAGCATCACTAATTAATTTCTTATTATCGTCAATTAACTTTTTATTGTCATCCAATAATTTTACTGCTTTTTTCTTTAGTTTTTCTCTTTGCTCTTTTATTTGCGTTTGAACATCAGAAAATGCTTTACTAAAATCCCTTGTTCTATCAGTATTATAATATATAATACTCTCAATTGCCGCAAGTTTTTCTTCAGGAGTAGTATAATTTGAAGCAGCGTATGTTCTTCCTTGAGCATCTCTTAATCCTTGAGCACCATACATATTAAGTTGGCTATCATAAAACTCAACTAACATATTGTTTACAGTCCCTAAATCGGAAATGATTTGATTTCTCTTACTATCTAAATCACCAATGCCAGATACAGATTTTTCTATATTTGTTCTAAGATCAACACTGACATTACGAGGCTCACTATTAATTTCTTTATTTTCTTCTTTATTATCTCTTCTGTCATTTTTATTTGTATTATTAAATTGATTATCAGAATTATTTCTATCATAATTACGATTATACCTATTGTATCTATTATCTCTACTATCCACATTATCTCTTCTGTTGTTTACATCATTTCTTTCTTGTTGTTCAGCCATTATTCATCATCACCTACCATCTCATTCATAATTTTTACAGTACGCGATATCATATCTAAAGTTTCATTACATTGCTCTATCAACTGGTTGTTTTTTTCAACTTGATTTAAGATTTCATCTCCCATATATTTACCACCTTTCATGATACATAATTCCTATACTTAAATTATATTATATATTTAAATTTTTGTCAACTATAACGAAATTAATCATTAAATATTGTAAAATATATAAATTGCCATGTAGGTGGATATTATTCTGCATAACATTGTATAACTATAATTGCCTTTATCATATTTTAAAGCATTCTTCCTATTCTTTATTTTTTAATTTTCTAAATTACTTGCTAATTTTAAAATTGCATCTATGTTTTTTTCTTCATAAGCTGCTCTTTCCTCAAACCTTAAGAAATCTGCTAACTCCTTTAATTCTTGAGTACTTATACTTTCTAGTTTTTTTAATCTACTCTTGTTTAAAACAACATTTGACAAGTTCTTAATATAAGTATGTTCGTCAAAACCAAAAAGTGTAATACTCTCTTTAAATCTTTGTTTTAATCTATCAGCAATCTGTATACCTTCTGGATCAATATCACCAGAATAATATAATTGTGTACCACTTTTTTTTAATAGCTCTAATAATATCAATCCTGAAAGCTTAACTTGACCATAAGTACAAACGAGTCCAATATTCCTTGTCAACATTGAAAGTTCGGAAAAAACGGCTGGATTTTCAACAACAATTGCATATGGCAAATTTAACTTTACCTCATCTATATTTGAAAGTTGCAACAAAGTTACTTGCATAGGTTCATTATTATCTACAAAACCTTTCCAACCAACATGTATTTTTCCTTCTTTTTTACCTATTATATTCTTGCATAAAACCATATTAGATAAATCATCAATTAAAAGATTATTATTATAATAAAATTCGGATAATTCCTCTATTAATCTAGGTTTTTTCATATTTTGCTCTTTTGATAATAAACTCAAAAAAATTCTTCCTGTTATATTAGTTCTATCTAATTCATGTGGATTTTTTAATATTTGAGCAGAAAAAACTGGCAAAGACATTTTTTTATTAGGTAAATTATTTATTGCCATACATGCATTAACTAAAGCGTTCTTGGCAATTTCTTTGTGTAAGTTATACTCCATCTTTAAAATTCCAAAAGTTTCATTTCTTTCTTCCATTACCTCTTTTAATATCTTATAACTTCTCTTTCCCTCTTGACTTTTTAGTAACTGATTAAAAAAATCTTCTTGTTTTTCTTGCTTTACTTGTCTTTTATGTTTTTTAGTTATAATCCTCATATTAAAATACTTTTCAACTAAAACTTTTACTTTTATGCCAGCAAACTTTGTGTCATCAAGTCTTTCTTGAAATCTAGCCACCTTTATTTGTATATTCTTACTTTTACTATAATTCTTTTTCATAAAACCAGAAAGAGCTTCTTTTTCTTTAGATGTTGGATTATCAATTATAACAGTACCAGCTAGCTCTTTCTCGTAAATTTCAAACTTTTCTTTTAATTTATTAAAAAGTCTATCAAATCCACTGTCTTCTTTAAAATAAACTAATGCCTCTTTATATATTTCTTCTTGCAATTTAACCGCTCTCCTAAACTATTAATTCTCTTTTATTCCCATTCCAAACATATTTTATCACACATACCACTTTTGATTCAGGGTCACTAACAAGTTCATAAATTGCTATTGCTGGTATTGTATCATACTCTCCCCATAACACTTGAGAATTAATTATATATTCTAAACCAAGTTTTGTAAGAATTCTAAACATATCCCTAATATTTGCATCATCAACTCCAGCAAAAGCCTCATCCAAAGATATTATTCTAGGAGCCATAGCTTTTGCACTTTGTAATTTAGAGGTAACAGCAGCAAATAAAGGTATATACATGGCCATAGCTTTCTCGCCACCACTTAATTTAAAAAACGCATTGTTAGTTAGCTCTTTTTTATTTTCATTTCCCCTTTTATAATTAAACTGAAACTCAAACCAAGTCCTATAATCAAGAGTCTCTTTAATAATATCGTGAAAAGGTGTCACTCCTCCCATTTCTTTAACTCTATTTTCTGCTTTTTCAAATTTTGTTCTAAAATGAGATGCAACCTTTTTTATTTCTTCCTGTCTTAAAATTCTGCTATCTGAATTTAATATATCTACAAGCTCTTTTGTATCAATTTCTGTATCATTAGTTGCAACTTTAGGCTTCCAGTTTAAGCTAAAAGATAATTTGCTTGATGTATCAATTGTTTCCATTAATTCATTCATTGATTTAACCCAATCTTTAGCATGGTATATTCTTTCTCTAATTTTTCTTCCAACAGTATTTGTTAATATTTCTTCAAATAATTTTCTATCATCTTCTTCTATTAAGTTCTCTGTTGTAACTATCGTTTCATCCACTTCTTTAGACAAAGTCAAAAATTTAACTTTTTTACCATTTACAAAACAAGTTATATCACGTCTACTACTTGTTTGTAATAAACTTATAATATCTTGATTTTCTTCTTCTATTTCCAAAGCTAAAATTGTTTCAATGCTTAAATTATAATCCACAAGGTATTCTTGATTCATTCTAACTTGGACCATAAGATTATCTAAGTAGTCGCTTATTGATTTATTATATTTATCAAAATAATTATATTCCTTTATCACATCTTTAGCAATATTCTCAATTTTTATTTTACTTTCTATATCTGTATTTGGAGACTTTACATATCCAAGTTGTAATTCTTTATTAAAAATATTTTGACTTATATTTTTTATCTTATCCAAAATAATAATACGCTCATCAAGTAAAAAAGCTTTTTCTTGCTTATTCTTTATATCAGTTTCAAGAATTCCTTCTAACTTTATAGTTTCATCTTTTTTTAATGGTAATTCTCTTTTTAGATTTAAACATTCCTCCATCTGCTTAGTTAAATTACCGCCTTCTTGCTCCAATATCTTTGTTAACGAAATTTTCTTTTCCTCTTGTTCTTTTTGTTTTATATCTACGTGATTTAATTCATAACGCAAATCATCTAAATTATCTCTAACTCTATAAAGATTCTCTTCATAGATACTTTTATTTTGAAAAATATTTACTAAATTATTCTGTAACTTTTCAAATTCATACATATCTTCTTTAAATTTTATAGCAGTTTCAACAATTACTTGATAAGATTCTAACTTTGGACTAAAAGGAAATTTTTTTGTTTCTTCATCGCTTTTTATTTTTACTTCTTTTAAAACAATATACTTTTCGTTTAATATTTTTTCCTTAGCCTCTACATCTAATTTTATAGCTTCTAACTTTTGTATTGCAATTTTCAAATCATTCTCTCTCTCTTCTATTAATGCTTTAGAAGGAAAATCTTTGAATTCATTGTTTAAACTTTCTACTTGTTTATTTATAGTATCAATTTTTAAAAGTTCTTCTGCTTTCTTATTTTCAAGAATTTCTATATCATTATTTAACTCTTCTATTCTTTTTAATCTATATTTTTTTCTTGACTCTTGACCTATATATTTTGATATTTCATCTTTATTAGCTTTACCACTTATTAACCCTATTTTATATCTTCCATCCTCGTCTAAATAATTTTTTGCTTCTTCATCAGCTATAAGTATAGTTTTTAAAATGTCAACTACTTGACTAGATGATATACCAATTCCTTCTTTTAAAGAGACTTTTAAATACTCAGATAAATCGTGTCTTAATTCTATTGGGTTTGCAACCAAATATTTGTCAACAAAACCCACATCAATTTTAAATGCTTTTTCCAAATCTTCTTTTGATATTATTAAGGCATCTAGTATGCCCATATCATTTAAAGCTGCTTCTATAATTCCCTTTAGTTTATCATCTACTTCTTCCCTAAAATCAACTGCTTGATAAAAAGGAACAAAATGTATATTTGCTTCTTTTAGTTTATTTCTATTAGCAATTATAACTTCAGTTCTTGTTGGTTCTGGGTCTTTCATATTATGCCATTCATCTTTCTCTTCTTTTAATTTGATAATTTGTTTATCTATTTCTTCTTGTTTATACTGCGAAGTTACTAGCTGTTTTGAAAAACTATCTTGTATACTAGACAAAGGCTTTCTCAAAATTTCTATTATATCATCATAAGTTGAATCATCTCCATAATTTTGAATTCTTTGTACTAATTCTACCTTTTGAACATCTGTTAATTTTAAAAATTCATTCTTTTTCTCCCATAGATAAACAGCATCTACCATTTTACTTTTTTCTTCATCTCTTAAATTTCTTAAGTGTGTAACATAAACATCTTGTTTTGACTTATTATTTTTGACTATTTGTAAATCCCTATTGGCATCATCATATGATTTTTCAGCCTCTCTTAATTCTTGTAAAGTCTGTTTAACTAGTTCAATTCTTTTAATATATCTTTTAAGTTCCTCATTAAGTAAACTAAAATCATATTTTTGTCGCATATTATTTTTAATTTCTTGAACACACAAAATATACTCTTGAAATTCCAACTCTTTAGCTATACCATCTAAATTAAAATCTAAGTCTTCAAAATCTTTTAAAAGAATGTCATATTCATCTTCTATCTCTTTTATTTTATATTCAAGTTGTTTTTCCTCCTTTTCATTTATTTCAATACGAGTTTGTTTTTCCTCTTGAGTCTTATTTAATTCTTTTAGCTCTTCTTCTATTGTTGTCAACTCTTTTTGAATATTCCAAGCCTTACTATTTCTTAAATTCTCTTCTTGTAAATTAACAGCTTTAATTTTAGCATCTAAATCCTGTATTTTGTTTTTTATATCAATTAATTTGTTCTGGTTTTTCTGTATAGTTTCTTTTATCTCATCTTGCTCTATTTTACTCTTATTATAATTATTATTTTCTAAAATGTATCTCTTAGCTTTAGAATAAAGTAAATATTTATTATACTCTTCATAATACCCTTTTATTTTATTTATTGCTTTTTGACTTTGTTTTAGAAATCTTAATTGTTCCTTTGTTTTATTCATGTTATCAATTGACTCTGATACCGGCCTTAAATCTTCATCAGATAAAGGTCTTAGAGAATTTGAGAGTATTTCTATGACAGTTGACGGTCTAAAATTATTTCCTTTTGAAAGTTTAGGAGTCCTAATTTCAATTAATAGCTTTATAAATTCATCATATTCCTCTAAGCTTTCAAATCCAAAAATATTATTATTTACAAGAGTAGCGTATTCTTTTTGAGTTTCTACAATTTCACCACCTACACCAAGGCGATTTTTTAATTCTTGCTTTGTCAGAGGTATTTTATTACTTTTATCTCTATATAATAATATATCTTTTCCCACTCTTCTTCCATCTTTTATAACAAAACCCCAAAATTTTATACCTTGTCCTCTCTTACCACGAAGTCCCATACCAACTGTTCTATAATTATCGCTATTTTCTTTGACAAACTCCATATATAAATAACTGGTACTTTCTTCTTTTACATCATCACCATAACCTAAAACATAATCTTCGATCTTTCTTGCTTTATTTCCAAATGGATCTAATCTTTCTGGTGTCTTTTTACCATCTAAAAGTAAAGGAATAAAACTTTGCATTGTTACACTCTTTCCGCGATCCATTTGTCCCCCTTAATAGCATTCTTCCATCTTCAAATTCAAATTCCTCTTCATCATACCACCAATAATTTATTAATCCAATTTTATTTATTTTCCATCTATCTTGATTTATTTCTTGCATAATCTACTCCTTTTTATTTATATAATTTAAAAATTCATCACTATAATGACCGCCTAATTTAAATGTAATTGGCATAACTATATAGCCATTATTGTCTTTGTCCTCTCTAATCATACCAAACTGTTTCATATAATTTGTTACTTCATATACAAGTTTTTCAATCTCCAATATACGATATTCTTTGCTAAATCCCCTACCAAACTCATTTCTAACAGCCTCTATTATATTTTGCCACATGTATGTAGATACAGTTATCGTATCAGATAAAGATATTTCAAAATCGTTATTTTCTAGCATTTGTTTTAGCTTACTATTTAAAAACAATACCACATCTGAAATTGCTTTATTAGATGGAAAAACATTTTTATATGCTTTTTCTTCAGATAAAACCATATATGCTCCATTTTTGTGAACTTCAAAGCTTGAGTCAAATAATATATCACAATCCCTTGATATAACATTTTTATACTTCTTAATATATTCATAGTCACTATCTTCCATGTCTTCTTTATATACTACGTTTTCCATGAAGATTCTTCTATATACTCTTTGAGTTCTTTCTAAACCTCTATTTTGCTCTAGGCCTAATTGTTCTTGTTCATATATATCTTTATATCCATTACAATCTAATATATTACTAGTAAAGTTTCTAACAAAATACTTAGATACACCAGTTATTTCATAAAGTACATCATTTTCAATATTTTCAGCAAATTTATTTTCATCTCCATCATATAATTTTATAAAACCTAGATTTCTAATATATCTTAGTACTCTTACCATAGCTTGTCTATGTTTAAATAAAGTAAAATCAATCGCTATATCAGCTAAATCCATGTCAACACTACTATTTTCAACAAATTCAATCAAATTCGACAATATAAACTGCTCTTTAGGAGACTTACCCTCTAGGAAGATTAATATCATACATAAAAAAAGATAATCTAACTTAGATTGAAACTCTAATATCCCCATAAACTCATTTGGAATACCAGGAATCTTTTCAAGTTTTACAAGATATGGATTGATAATCAATTTATATCCTAATTTATGTTTGATAAATTGTATTTCTTCTTCTGTTAAACCACTTCTTATATTTTCGTACTTTTCACTATCTTGATCTTTTAAAATCCAATAATTCTCTAATAATATATCTAAACTAGTTATTTGTATCACTCCAATCTTATTTTATTTCAAGTATAAATGCTGGCATTAGTAATGTACCATCTACACATCTTAATTTACACTTCTTATTATCTTTTGGATAATGTAATGTCACTGTTCTTCCATCTTCAGCTTTTGTCTGATTATATTTATTTTGATTTGCCCTAGATACCCATTTAAGCAGTATTTTTCTAATTTCAACCTCTATATTTTCTGGTAACTTTTCGAATTCTATTTTTTCATTAACTATATACTTTTCTAAAGTTCTTGCTAGTTTCTCTTGCTTTTTTAAATAAATAAGCATTTTTTCCTTTTTATCCAAAGACTTATCAACTATTGCGTTTCTTTCTTGTTTTTCTCTGTATTCTCTTATTCTTGGTTTTACATTAATACTTACTTGTTCTTCCTGTAAAATACTACTATTAATATTATCTGTTTTTCTCTCAAAATTCCCTTTCATATGTCTAGTATCAGTAATTCCAAAGACTAAACTTGATAACTTATGAGCTTCTTGTAAAGTCTTTGTTTTACAAAACATTTCGGCAATCTTTTTATATTCTGCCTTCCTACTATTTACACTGCCCTTTGCCTCTGCAATTTGATTGGCCACTCTAGTTATTTTTCTAATTATCTCACTTGTTTTTTCATTTATATTTACAATTTCACTATCTTTATTAATATCTCCAATGAACCATCTTTTTAAGTTATTCCATTTACTTTTATTTCTAGTCACTATTTCTTCATATGAAACTTCTTGATCTAATTTATCAATACGTACTACCTTACTTTGAGCTAATGAAACTTTATTAATTATTTCTTCTTCTAATTTTAAAGATAAGTTAGTTAATACACTTTCTATAACATAAGAATTATCTTGTAAAGACTTTATAAATTCTCTTAGATATATTACTAGATCATTTTTTCTAACTATAAATTGACTACTTTGAGCAATTTCCTCCATTTTTATGTTATAAAACGATTTGATATACCCTTGATAATTATCATTTAATCTTTTAAAATCGGCATTTAAATTTTCCCACCAACCATTAATTACTGTTTCATTTTTATTAGTTAACTTTTCAATTTCTAATATTTGCTCTTTAATTCTTTCAATTAGAGTTGGTTCTAGAGAAGCTCCCTCAATATGTAAGTTCTCAAGCTTTATTACTAATTTTTCTATTTCAACAGTAAAATCTGTTATCTGATAACGATATTTTTTATTTTTAAATTCTTCTAAAGTATATGCAGTTGAAGTATCTTGAATAGCAGATAAATTTTTCCATTCCTTTAACATACTTAAGTCACTATCACATTGCTCTAATGTATAATCTTCAAAATACATTTTTCCTTTTAATGCATCATACACATCTTCTTTATACAACATAAAATTCATTTTCTCATATTGTTCATAAAAAAAACGCAAAATAGGCCTATACCTTTTTGTGTTTTCTTTTGTTAAATACGCTGTTTCTACTATTTGTTTACCTAAATTTTCTTTTATTTCCATAATATTTTCCCTTTTTTTCAACATTATGAGCAAAGTGCTCAATATATATTAGATATTTTACCACACATTTATTATAATTTCCACTTTTTTACAACTTTTTTTTAATATATATTTTTCGTAAAATTACAAAGTAAATTCCAGTTAGAATATTTAATATCAGAATTTAACCTTACACAAAAAATAATTTGAAAGATTAAGTTCTAAATGGTATAATCCTGTTTTTAACAGTTAAAAGGAATAAAAAGCTTGCAACATATTGTTATATATGCATTGTGGGCTTTATTGATAAAATTTAAAATGTCGTAAGTTATTTGATTTTTTACAATTTATTAAAGATAATCCAAATATTATTACAACAGAAATGGATACAATTTACAATCATCAAGATGGTCCATATATCCAAACTTTCATATTTCAAAATACAGGACTCATGATTAGATTTCTACATATTGAAAAAACTTCTGAATCTATGACTAGCACTTTAGATAATTTACAAAAAATTCTAAAAAATGATTATTTTAAATTATTTTCTCTAATTTTAACTGATAGAGGTACAGAATTTCAAAAATACGAACTATTTGAAGTAAATACAGAAACTAATGAAATTAGAACTAATATTTTTTATTGTGACCCTCAAACACCTAGTCAAAAACCTCATGTAGAAAACAATCACAATTATGTTAGAGATATTATACCTAATGGAAAATCTTTAAAAAATTTGACACAAGAAGATTTAAATTTAATGTTTTCTCATATTAATTCAACGCCTAGAAAAGTATTAAATGGAAAAACACCTTATGAAGCTTTTGAGTTTCTATATGGTAAAGAAATACTAAACAAGCTTAATATACAAAAGATAGAAAAAGATATGGTCACACTACAGCCATATCTTTTAAAAATTAAATAAACTCACTTATCTATATTATATTAAATAGATATTTATTAAGCCCTAGAAACATCTTCTAATTGAATATGTAATCTAAGCAAACGAAAGTTAATCTTTCACGAAAAAAATTTTTTCTTCTTTTTGCTTGCTTGTCATGCTCAATTTCTCGTTTCTATAAATTAATATTACATTATTTTAGGGAAAAAATCAAGTTTTATGCGAAAAGAAACGTCTAAAAACTGACTTTTCTCTTTCATCCGGAAGTTACTTCTACAAACGGATTTTACTTTTACAATTCACCAATATATATTTTTATGTTTAACATTACACATATGCTCTAAAAAACTCAAATTATAATAACAATTTGAGATTTTTTTATACATTTTTATTAGCTTGTTTCAATATTCTTCCCCTTTGTTTCCAATTAGGTATTTCACCAAATACATCATTGAACAACTTTAATAAAGATTTAAAAAAAACATCAAACATTTCCTCTTCTTCATTATTAGATTCGGACTTTAATCTGCTATTTTTCATATCATCTAATATTTTATCTGCAGATTTTTTATTAATTTGTCTAATCAATACATATTCAGATAATATCTGATATATTTCTGGAAATATCATTTCAAGTCTTATATAATATCTATCTTTTATATTTTTATCAAACCTTTTTAATGACGGTAATTTTTTTAAGTAATCTTTAGAATTAATTTTTTTATAAAAGTCAAATGTATATTTATAATAGTTCAAATTCGGATTACTTTTTACAATTTTAATTGCTTCTTCCTCACTTAACACATTATAAAATACGTACTCTATTTTTTTATTATTTTTATCTAAGATAATCCCCATCCTATTATAATTGGTTGACAACCTAAATAAATAAGTCGCCAAATCACCTTCTTCTTTTTTAAATAGCTCGCTATATATCTTAGCAAGTGATTTAATATCAATTACTCCATATGTTTTTATAGCACCTTCTATAAAAGTGTATATTTTATTAATCTTTTTATTTTTTCTTTGTATTGATTTATCTTCTAATAAACTCTTTAATATTTCTATATTATCATCTGGAATATGTAAAATAACATTATTACCTCTTATTTCGCCAAACACAATTCCCAAATTAACTAATGACATATATGCTACATAATTATTTGATAGTTCTTCTATCGTATCAGATATATTAACTTTTTTATATTTTTCTTTAATTAAATCTTTTAATACATAAAAGTTTTCTTCTTTTAAACTAATTAATATAGATTTTATTATCTCCTGTTTATTTTCTAATAAGAATTCCTTACTATTAATTTCTTCTTGTATTTTATTATCTACACAAAATAAAGACGTATATTTAGAATAATTTGGTTCACGTTCGTCTAAATACTGTTCATATGTTTTTTTCTTTTTTACTTTATCTAAGAATACTTCTTTCAAAAAATCCTTGATCATTGTTCCATATTCTTTTTTCTCTAGCTCTTTTAGTTTTTGATACTCATCTATAAACATTTCCTCATCATAGTTTAATAGGTCATCAAAACCTTCTCCATCATCAATCACATCACTATATTTTGGATATTCTTTTACGCAATCTTCTAAAATTTTCATCACTTCTTTTTCTGAACCTATTTCATATTTTCCTCTAGCCAAACTCAACTTATATAACAAAGCACACTCATCTTCAAATTCAAAATGATTAATCAACTTATCAAGTAGTGCTATTAACTTTGGAGAATATGACTTATCATATTCAATAACTATATAAAATTGTTCAACATATTCGTAAATAAAATTATCTAAGTTAATATAAATATTAGGGAATTTTGTTGAAAACTCCTCTTCATTTTTTATATTATTTTTTTTACATTCTTCAAAAATTATATCAAAAATTTCTTCATACAAAGACAGCACTTCTTTTTCCTTTTGTATAAATTTCTTTTCATTAGATGCATATTTTATTATTTCTAAGTTTTTATCTACAATTTTTTTATACATTTTATTAATTTTTACTGTATCCATTTTATACCTCCTTTAGAGATATACAAATATTAACATATTAAATTTATTTTGTCAATTTTTTTACATTACTAAAAAATTTTTTCTATATATGAAATATGAAAAAAAATAAGGTATATTTTAGTTTTAGGCTAAAATTAAATACCTTATTTACATATAATAAACATATTTAAATCTATTTTAACAATAATACTGTAATTATAGTAGCAAAGCCTATTATTAAGCAAACAAAAATCAATCTTAATAAAGCTTCTGCTCTATCTCTTGGCTCTTCCAAATTATTTTCTTTTTTTTCCATATACGCTTACCTCCTACTTTACTTTAAATATTATATAATTAATATATGATTTTTTCAATATCATCACTGAATTTTTATAATAATATATATTTTTTTCATAGTAGAAATAAAAATTTACCATTCTACATAAACTCTTGATTGTTTTATATAACTTGCAAAAGTATCTATTGACATAGAACGATTAGCATAAATTCTAGGTATTTGATATACATTGATATGTTTATTACTATGATATACTCCTCCTGACATAGCCAATCCATACTGGTATCCTACCTCTTTTGAAATCGAAATAACATTATCATCATATGAGCCATATGGATAACATATAACATTACTTTCGATCTCTAAATTTTCTTTTAAAAATTTTTTAGATTCTGATAACTCATTATATACTTCACTTGCATTCAATGTAGCCAATCTTGGATGTGTAACAGTATGAGACTGAATATCAATAAGACCACTTTCTTTCATTTCTTTTAGTTGTTCTAACTTAACATATCCAGGAGTACCTATTAAATCTGTAATTACGTAATATGATGCTTTCATATTATATTCCTTAAATAGTGGAAATGCATTCAAATAAAAGTCTTCCCAACCATCATCAAAAGTGAGCCAAACAGGTTTATTAAAGTATTCTAATCTTCCTATATCATCTTTATATATTGTTTCATATCCATTATCTTTTATATATTGCAATTGAGCTCTTAAAGTTTCTGGTTTTACCATATTCTCTGGATATTCATAATCACCTGTATCATCTCTAACAAAATGATACATAAATATAGGAACAGATGCAGTAATACTCTTAGGTTTCAATTTTTCTTCATATTTTTGTTGAACCCCAATATCATTCACATTATCATTAATATATGGTGTTTCTTTTTGTTCGTTATTTATTTCTTTTCTACTAAATAAAATAACACCCATCACAACCATAACGATTACAACAATTATAGTTGTTAAAATAATTATGCTTTTTTTATTTAACTTATTCATATATCACCTATAGCAATTACATTAAATTCTTTTGGAAATTCCAAGTATCTCTACACATATCTTCTAAACTTTTTTGAGTTCTAAATTCTAACTCTTTCTCAGCTTTTCTAGGATCAGCAAAACAAGTTGCAATATCTCCTGGTCTCCTTGGTGCTATTTTATATGGTACCTCTATATTATTTGCTTTTTCAAACGCTTTAAGCATATCAAGAACACTATATCCCTTTCCAGTTCCTAAATTATATATATATAATCCTTTTCCTTCTCTATAAATTTTTTCAATAGCTTTAACATGACCAATTGCTAAGTCAACTACATGAATGTAATCTCTAACACCTGTTCCATCTTTCGTATTATAGTCATTTCCAAATACAGATAATTCTTTTAGTTTACCACTAGCTACTTGCGCTATATATGGCATTAAATTATTTGGAATTCCTTGAGGATTTTCACCTATCAGGCCACTAGAATGTGCTCCAACAGGATTAAAATATCTTAAAATAACAATATCCCAAGAATTATCAGATTTATATAAATCTTGTAAAATTTGCTCAATCATAAGTTTTGAAGTTCCATATGGATTTGTAGTACCTCCAACTTCTGAATCTTCAGTTATTGGAACTACTTCTGGATCACCATATACAGTAGCAGACGAACTAAAAACAAATTTTTTAATCCCATATTTTTTCATTGTCTCAAGTAAAACTAAGGCTCCTGATACATTGTTTATATAATATTCTACTGGTTTTGCTACAGATTCACCTACCGCTTTAAAGCCTGCAAAGTTTATTACAGATTCGACTTCATTTTCTTCAAAAACTTTTTCTAATTTTTCTCTATCTAAATAATCGATTTCATAAAATTTAAAGTCTTTACCTGTAATTTTTTTTATATTATCTATAACTTCTGGTTTGCTATTTGAAAAGTTATCTATCACAACTAATTCTTTTCCTACATTTAATAATTCTACACAAGTATGAGAGCCTATATATCCTGCTCCACCTGTTACTAATATCTTTTTCATAATAAAAGACACCTCCTAAAAATATAGGCGAGAATATAAAAAATATAACTCGCCAAAATGTATTTATTATGTACAAATTAATTTTAACATTATCTAAGTTTAAAGTCAACGCTTTTTAAAGAGATTGGTAATATATATTTCAAACTTTCTAATACTTTTTAAAATCTTAAATATTATAATCTGAAATTTATTTGCGTTATTATACTCCTTATGATAATAAATTTTACTATCAAAAAGTATTTGAATTTTATTTATATATTTGATCGTTTTTCCGATTGTTTGGCTATCATAATGCATAAAAGAAATATCATTTAATAAGTAGATCTTATATCCTGCTTTTCTAATTTTTTCACCTATAATATCTTCTTCATAAAACAAAAAAGTATTTTCGTCAAAATAATTCATTTGTTTAAAAATTTCAAATTTAGCAACAAAAAATGCTCCAGCTATAGCATCAACTTCTAAAGTATTTTTTAAATAGTCTTTTTTTGTATATTCTCCTTTTTTAAATATTGGATAAAATAAAGCCTCTGTAACTCTAGTTGAAGATGCCATATCTATTCCGATTGTTCTTTTTTTCCATGCGGCTCTTCTAGCAGGTCCGTTTATAAAATACATTCTAGGTGCTACAATAGCCGCCTCTTTATTATTATTTAAAAAATCAATACATTTTTCTATACTTTTTTCTTCAACTGCAATATCGGGATTTGATATAATTACATAATCATATTTTCCTAATTTTTCTAAATATTTAAGTCCAAAATTATTTCCATATGCATATCCACCATTTTTATCTGATTTTATCACATGTACTTTTTCAGATTTTAGAGCATCTAATTTTTCTAATTCTTTTCCAATATTAGAATTATTATCAACTACCAATATTGTATTAAGTATATTATATTCTTTTATATTATTAACAAATTTTATAGTATTATCTGAATCATTATAATTTAATATTATTATTGCTGTTTTCATAATTTATCCTCAACGTATTTTTTATTCTTTTTTACATTCATAATTACAATTCCACTAATTACCATTAAAGCTCCTATTATTCCTTTTATAGTTATGCTTTCGCTAAAAATTACAAAACCAGAAATTAAAGTTAACACTTGTACAATTCCAGAAGTTATAGGAATAATATAACTTAAATCAAACTTAACAATTATATTAGAAAATATTAAAAAACTCATAATATAGCATATAAATCCTATTAAACTTATTAAACTCATTGAGAAATCAAAAGAGCTTCCTTTAATATTTACAGTACCTGTATTCCCCCCTAATTTCATTAATACTAACCCTAATATAGTTAGTATAACATATAATACTACTAAAAATTTTTTTCTCATAACTCCCCCTACATGTTCATTATAAATATACCTACTATAATACAACATAGTCCAATAATAGCTTTACCATCTATTTTTTCTTTAAAAAATCGGTTAGCCACAACTAACGTCAGAACTTGTACAATTCCTGTTACAATAGGCATAATATAACTTAGATCGAACATAATTACAATTCTTGTAAATAACAAAAAACTACATAAATAACATACAAATCCCAAAGCACTAATAGGGCTCATCGAAAAACTTAATTCTTCTTTATTAAATTTTATTTTTCCAGAATTGCCACCCTTTTTCATAAGTGTAAGTCCTGAAAGCGTAAGTAATAAATAAATACATATTAATATATATTTCATAAAATAACCACACCTACTTTTTTCTTTAATTTATATTTTTTTCTAATTCTTCCACTTTCTTCTTTAAAATTGAAATTTCTTGAATTAATGTTATACATTTTTTGGATTGTTTTGATACTAACATTGTTAAATAAAGTAAAGCACAAAATGCCATAAAAATAGTTAAACAAAAAACCATATTGGATGTTTGTTCAAATCCCAATATATTAGAAATAGTTTCAATAAAATTTGGTATAACTACAGCTACAATAAGTAAAATACCTGTTAATATCCAAAATGTAGCAATTGATGCTTGCATTTTTCTTTTTCTTACCGCAATGATTATTAACCATAAATATATGATTGCGATTCCTATTAAAACAATTCTTAAAGTAGTAGTCATATTATTTCACCTTTTCTCTCTTTTTTCTAAATCTCATACCGTCAATAATTATAGAAATATTTACTTTAACCATATAATGTATACTCTTAAAAATATCAATTGAAGATTTTCCACCTATTCTTTCATTCATAGAAACAGGCACTTCTTTAATTTCATATCCTTCTTTAATAATATTAACGATTGATTCTGGTTCTGGATAATCTATCGGATAATCTTCAGCAAATAATTTTATAATATTCTTATTAACAGCTCTAAATCCCGAAGTAGGATCAGTAACACTTTTACCTGTAAATATCTTTATAAAGAAAGATATAATATTTTTTCCAACTCTTCTCATAAATGTAGAACGAAATTTACTTGACTCCTTATTTAAATACCTAGATCCAACACAAATATCAGTTTTGGCTTCAATTATAGGAGTATATATATCTTTAATAAAATTAATGTCATGTTGTCCATCTCCATCAAATTGTATTGCAATATCATAACCATTTATAAAAGCATATTTATATCCTGTTTGAACCGCACCACCTATTCCTAAATTCGATACCAGATCAATATAATTCATATTATTATCTTGCAATACTTTTAATGTATTGTCATTTGAGCAATCATTAATTACTATATAATCTATTTTTAATTCATTTTTTATATCATCATTATATTCTTTAATTTGATTATATACCTTCAATATATTATTTTCTTCATTGTACGATGGTATTATAAGCAGTATTTTCATCTTATCACTTCCTTGTATAATATATATAAATAACTAAAATAAAGCTATTATCTTTTTTACTCTTAAATTCTTTACTCCATAGTAATATTACAACTATTAGTGCTAATAAAAATAAACATATTTAGAAAAAGAAATTGATATAATTAGTACTACATATGAAACTTTTTTCTTTAAAAAAGCAATATTTTTATAGAATAATACCATGAAATTAAGATTAAATATTCTAGATAATATCATTTATTCATACCTAATAATTTTCATATGCTAATACCAACAGTTGAAAATATACATCAAAAAAAGATAACTTCCTATGAGTTTATATTCTATTAGATTTCTTTCAAAAAAAACTAAATCAACTATAAATTCAATAATAGAATCATTTTTTTATAAATACTTTGAATTAATTAAAAAAATGCAATTACTTTTATTCTCATTATATTATTCCTTTTCATAACTTTTTCTATTAATACTAATAAGTTACTTTATATATGTAACAACCATCCTCATAATATACTTTTTCAAAATTAATACTTAAATTATTATATTGTTCCAATTCACGTATACTATAAACATATTTAACATCTAAATCTTTTAACTTATTTAAATTTAAGTTTATTTTATACGTATCCATTTGAATTAAATTTATGTCTGATTCTTCTTCAGTAAGATTAATAAAAATATGTGCATATCTATTGTATATCTTTCTAATATTTTCACATGAGGCATACTCCTCTCCAAAGATGGTATTAATTAATTCAAAATTAGGATAATAATTAGTAGTATTTATTGTTCTAGCACCATTTGCAGCTAAATAGTTTGGAATAATAAATGTATTATCTACAATCCATATAGCATTTTCGTCATTTTCTACAATTTTAGCTATTTCTCTACTTAATGGTTTTTCATATATTACATCTACCCCTTTAATAATTGGATTAACAAATCCACCAGATATAATAGCTAATATACTCAATAACAAACATAAAATTTTTTTATTTTTTTCATCATTTGCAGAAAATAAAAAATAATATAAAACTATATAAAATATTCCTGAAATATATGATTTCAGTGAGCCTACATAATTTGTAGGTGCCGTTTTTATTGCAATATACATCAAAATAGAAGTAATTCCAATCGAAAATATTATACTATTCTTTTTACTAAGTAATTTGTCTTTAAAAGTAATACTGCCTAAAATATATATAAGCATTAAAATTTGTGCAAAACCTAATGGAATAACTACTCTAACAGCAGGACACATATACAAAAATGTCATCTTAGCAAAAATCGAATTAGTTTCCACCAAAGAAAACAAAGTTAATATAGCTGATACTATCCAAATAGGTATCAAAAAACTATAATGAGTTTTTCTTTGTTCGTTTCTAATCACATAAATAACAGACATTATCAAAATCATTGGGAAAAAAGACAACATACTTGAATATTCACAAGGATTAGATGTGTCTGAAAATGGAAAAAACATGCTATACATATATGAAAATAATACTTTAGCACCTTCTCCACCAAGTTCAAACCTTGAACCAGGATAATCTGTATTTAACAACACCTCTAAAGTGTCTTTTGATAAAGCAAAATATCTAAATAATATTAATCCCACAAATAATATTGCTATAATAATAGCAATAAGATCTGAAATGCAAAACTTATATTCTTTTTTGTTTTTTATAATTATATATATAAATAATGCTAGATATACATATGCAAATGGTATTTGCCATGCAGGATAAAAAACAAATATATAAGAAACTGCTAATACAGATAAAACAGCCATACAAATATATTTAACGTGTTTCTTTTTAGTGGTCATAAACTTATCAATTAAAACAATAGCTATATTACCAATTATAAGAATATCTACTAAAAAATTAGAATACCACCACTGAACTGCTGGTGAAAATGTAATTAATAAGCTTCCCACAAGTGATATCATTTTATTCTTTTTTGAAATCAACATACATAATTCAAAAGAAGAAAGTAATAGAGCTATTAATCTTGCATACCATTGAAATGAAAGTCCTACTTCATTACCAAATATATATCCGATATTAAAAGGTTTACCAACAGATACAATATCAGCTACTGGTGCATTAATTATTGTAAACATATCCGTACTTGTTCCTCGAACCTTTAATGTAAAATAGGGTAATCTTTCTTCTGATTTGTTTTGTGAAAAGGCTAAGAGTGTATTTGTTGTCCATTCATCTCCTCTAATTTCTCTGGCTTTACCAAAAATAGGTTTATAATTATTATCACTACAATTAGGTTGAACAACATTATCTAGTAATATTATTGAAGAACCTGAATATCCCATAATAATTATAAATAATAATAGAATTCCCGCCAAAAAATATCTCTTTTTGTATATAAAATTATACATATTTTTTATTTTTAATATACAATGAATTCCTAAAAAATATATAAACAATGTAATTAATAAAACTCTATCAAAAGAAAAATATCCGTATATATTTTTATAAATTAATGATTCTAATAATGTAGATAAAGTTATAGATATTAATACTAGTAACAATAGCTTAATTTTCGTTCTATTTCCCTTTTTCAAAAAAAATTTAAAATAAGTAAAATAATTCTCTTTATTTATCATGTACTTCCCACCTTACATTTTAATACATTATTTTATTATAATTTATTTTTGGAATGTCAATATCAAGTCTATAATTCTTATTATAATATGGATCGCCTTGAACTATTTCTTTTTTCCATCTTTTGACAAACATATTATACTCATTTTCAAATCTTTTTTGTTTCTCAGAATTTTCGGTGTCTACACCTCTAGATTTTGACTCATAGTGATATGCTTCTATATTTGGATTATAGACTATATAGTATCCTTTTTCTCTTATTTTCATGCAAAAATCCACATCATTGAAATTTACAGCAAAACTTGAATCAAATCCCCATACTAAATCATATAATTCTTTTCTTACCATAAAACATGCGGCAGTAACTGCTGACATATTTTGAACTAAATCAATATCAGGATATTTAGCCATATTTTCTTTGGATACTTCTCTATATAAGTGTCCTGCTAATCCCCTAATTCCTATTACAACACCAGCGTGTTGTATAGAATCATCACTAAATAATAGCTTTGCTCCAACTATACCGACATCTTCTCTTTGAGCATACATTAACATTTCCTCAATCCAGTTTTTATTGATTATTTTAATATCATTGTTTAATAAAATGATATATTTGCCTGAAGCTTTCGATACCCCATAATTTACAATATCAGAAAAATTAAAATATGAAATTTTAAATTTTTCGATAATAATATTTTTTTCATTATTAAGCTTTTTATAATACTCAAAAGTTTCAGCTTTTTTACTATTATTTTCTACAATTATTATTTCAAAGTTCTTATATGTTGATTGTTGTATCGATTCAATACATTTTTTTAAATCCTCAATATGATCCATATTTGGTATTATAATAGAAACTTTATCATCATCATTTTTTAGATTATATTTAATATGAAATTGACCTACATGTTTACCATATTCAACTTTAGCACTCAAACCAGATCTTTTTAAATGTTCATCTATTATGGTCAACTCTTCATTGTAATCCTCTTTATTATCTGTTTTTATATCATGATATAGTATTTTAGGGATATGTACAATATTTAAATTATTTTCATAAGCCTTAAAAACTAAATCAAGAATTATCTCATTTAGATTATAGTTTAGTTTTATGGTACTAGCGAGCTTTTCTTTTTTTACAGCAATGCAATTTCCTATATAATTTTTTGACCTTAAAGTATCTATAGCAAAATCTGGTTTAAATATAGGTTTCATTCTTTTTGTTATAACTTTATTATTTTCATCATAAATCTTTTCAATTATATCAGAATCACTATATATTACATCACAACGACACGAATCTATTTTTATTAAAAATTCATATAACATTATTTCAGAAATAATACACTCGTTCTTAATTAATATAACATAATCTGCATCAGATTTGGCTACTAAATTTTCAATTTCAATATTTTCAGAATATTTAACAATTTCATAATATGAATATGTCTGACTATTTATTGAATTAATTAAATCTTCATTAAAGTTAGATTTAACTAAAAACAAAAATTTATATTTATATTTAGGAATAAACTTTTCTATTTCATTAATTTGTGTTTTTTTAGGTTCGTTATTATCAATCCATATCTCATATTCTACTTCTTCACTATAGTTTGGCTTAATCCCTAAAATTCTTTTTATTATTTGCTTTATTGAATGTGTTCTTAAATATTTAAATATTCTTTTTATAAATACAATAATATTCATTATTTACTTCCTTTTCTAAACTTATTAATATATTTTTTTAATCTAGATTTAATCAATGAAGGAATTCGTTTAATCCTTCTCTTAAATTTTGTAAATTTACTACTATTATCAATATATATATTAGGCTTTGTAATATTATCTGCAACTGTTTTTATTTCTTCTAGCTCTTTAAAAGCTTCTTTTTTGTAAAGCTTTTCTATGGTTGGTACTTTATCATAATTTTCGTCTAACATTTTATCAACAGCAGCTACAAATTGTTCGAATCCTTTTTCAAGTGGATAATTTTTCATATATTCTATTCCAAACTCAGACATTTGTTTTTGTAAATTTTCGTCTTTTAATATTGTAATAATTGCACTAGCTATTGCACCAGGAGTAGGTTCAGCAAGTAAAGCACCTCCATCAGGTATATCATATACATTATTTTCACGATATAGCTCCACAACCGGTAACCCTGAAGCCATCATTTCAAAAGGTATCCTAGATGGATTCGATGCACTCATACATATTCCAACTTTACACTTATTGTATAATTCATTGCATTTTTCAACAGGTATTATATGTAAATTCTTACATTCAAAATCAAAATTTGCAGGGAAATTTGAACCATACAAATAAATTTTTAAATCAGGCATAATTGTTTTAACAATTTTTAAAGCTTTTAAACCTATATAATCGCATCTTCTCGGTTTTTCTGGCTGATAAATAAAACATATAGCATTTTCTTTTTTTATGTTCTCAAGTTTTTTATACTTATTTAAATCTGCACAAAAATCAAAATATTGAACTGGATTTCCAAATTCAGATGACATCTTATGTGCTAGCCATCTTCCAATTGTTGCACATTTAAATCCATATCTATATGAATTTTCAGTTATTAAATACTGATCACCCATAGCAAAAAACCAAGGTTCAAAATCTTGTATAAAATACCCTTTATTTTTAGCTTTTATATATTTTACAAATTCAGTAGTTGTCCAACCAGTTGCAAAAACTAGATCGTAATCTTTCTTCATATCGATACCAACATATACTTCTGCATCACATTTCCCATAATAATCATTTATTTGTTTTTTTACAGTTTCATTAGTTGAAAAACCATTTTCTTCTACATAAATATCACAAACATATCCTTTAGCTATAAGTGCATTGACATTTTGAATTATTGTTCTATGACCACCAGAACCTTTACCTGGATGAGGCATAACCCATGCTATTTTTTTTCTACCATCATCATTTTCTTTTTTATTTAATAACGGATACATAAAGCTTCTCCTTAATTCCTGTTTTTCCTTTATTTCTTTTGGTAATTCATATATTTGAGATATTTGATTTTGAATTTTACATATTTCATTAAATTCGATTTCAGCCTTAATATCAGTACAAACTGAACTACCGTGTTTTCTATAATAATTTAATGGTTTACAATTCCAACATATTTTACCATTCCTTAAAATATTATAGTATATAAACCAGTCACCAGCTACTCTGTAATTGCCTGCTTCTTGGAAAATCTCACTATAATCATTTTTTTTCCACATAACACTAGAAACATTTAATATAGTATTTGTAACACTTAAATGATTTATAATTTCATCTTTCCCATCAATTATATAAGATTGATTCCATTCACCTGTTCTACACATATCGTACAAATCATCAGATTTAGATCTTATCAAGAAATTATTTCCATCTATTCTTGCAGATTCACAATATGATAATACTACATCTGGATCTTGAAAACCTTTTATAACTTCTTCTACAAAATTATTTTTTGCACTATCATCAGCTTCTGCAATCCAAATATAATCCCCACTTGCAGCCTCAAAACCCTTTTGCCATTGTTTAAATACACATCCACCACTATTTTTTTCATTTTTTATAAATGATATTTTCAAATTAGGTTTTTCTTTTTTTATTTGCTCTATTTTATTTTCGATAACTTCACAACTATTATCAGTTGAACAGTCATCAAGAATAATTAATTCATAAATTGGATACGTTTGTAAAAGTATAGAATCTATTCTCTCAATAACATAATTCGCATAATTATAATTAGGAATAATTACACTTATTTTTTTAGGATTTTGAATATTTAATTTTTTTAGTTTATTACTATAAATATCAATTTTTTTCTTCATTTTTGCTATCTCCTTTTAGTATATTTTTTACATATTTATAAGTTTTAATCATAAAAGATTTATTTATAATTCTTTCTTGTTCTTCTATTCTTTTTCGGCTATTTTCTAATCTGATATTACAATTCTTTATTTCATTATCTTTTTCTTTTATTAAATCTTCTGTGATTTTCTTATAATTATCAAATTCGTTGCTTTGATTTTTGAATTCATTAACAAGAGTACATACATTTTGATGAAAATCTTTAGTATAAAAATCCCAATTTTTTTTGTCTTTTATTTCATCCTGAATTTTTTCATCTAATTTGATAAATATCTCTATATATTCTTCTATTTTAAAATGTTTATATAAATCCATTTTTGAAACATATTCATCAAAGGAATTATTATAATAAATATTTTTAAAAATAATATATTCTAATGGAATATTATCCTCTCTCCACTCTTGATCAAAAAAATAAAATTTATCATTAATATAAAAGCAATTATTCATTGTCATATCCCAAAATCCATTATTAACCATATGTAATTCTTCTCTTACACTTTGCTCGATATTTATATTATATTTACCAAATATGTCCTTTTCTTTTATATCACTTAAATTCTTTTTAGGTGTTTTTATATAATCAATAAATTCATCAAATAACTTATAAAATTCAGTTATATTACTTTCTTTTAACAAATCTAAAAGAATACCTTTAACCATATATTTCTGATCTATATATTTACTTATAATTTTCTCATTTTTAAACTCATCTAATATATTTTTATTTTCATTTTTAATTATGCTGATGTTTCTAGTATAATCTAAAAAATGTTGTTTTGAAATATTATTTATAGGTTCTTTTTCAACATATTCATTAGATATTTTAGTAATTAATCTATACTTTTCTTTTCTAATGTTATTAAAAGAAATAAAAAAGTACTTTTGAATGGATTTTTCTTTTCCAGCATCAATCAAAAAAGAATTTGAAAAATTAGCAAATATATTAGGATCAATATTGATAATTGTTCTAAACGCATCTATCTCATTAAATGTCTCAATACTTCCATTATCATAATAACTAACAAATTTTTCTATACTACTACTATCTGGTAACATATAGTCAGAAAATATTACATTTGGTAAAATAGCATTAGGTAATGGATAATAAATATGTCTTGACTTTAAACCTAAGCCATCTAAGGTATTAATAATAAATTCTTTTGAAAAGGTATTTTGGGAAGTAAGAAAATGATTCGTAGTAAAATTAAACACTCTTTTTAGTGAATTTGAATTATTAAAAGTCATAAGTAATCTTCCATCACTTTTTAACAAATTAATCACATATTTTAAGAAAGCATTTAACGTAATATTTTCTCCCATTATTTCATTCCAATATTCCAAATTGTTAATTAAGATTATATAATCAAATTTTATAGAAATATTTGATTTATTCAATAATGAACATATAACATTCAATTTTTCATACTTAGAACATCTTTTGGCTATTGCAGTAGCTCTAAACTTTACAGGCTCAACACATGTTACATTCAGCCCCTTAGCGCATAAATATTCAACTATATTTCCTAATCCCCCTCCAATAACTAATACATTAGCATTATTAGAAAATGGATACCAACTGATTATATTTTGTCCTATAGAAGATAAATGGTACAATTCTTCTACATTACTTAATTTATTAATACTATTTTCATACATTTCACTATTACTAATAATATTGATATACTTATCTACTATTTTTTTTTCATTCTCTTTAGAAAAACCACCATAAAAGTAATCTTGTAAAGAATCATCTATTTTTAAATTCATAGTTAATCTCCTTAAAAAATTATCACCAAATTTTTAATGTTTTATTTCCATTTTTAGCAAAATAATGTTTTTGGACGCCTAAGTTACAAATATATTCATATGTCTCTTTAATATTCAAATTTTCTGATTTTTTATCGTTACTAGAGTCATTATTTGATAAATCTATTGACATAGACCACAAACAATACCTAGGATTAACTATATCATAAAATTGTAATTCTACACCATTGTGACCATAATGTGCCACTTGAACATAATCACTTTTAATTTTCTCATATTGTACATTTTTCAATAATTTTATTCCAGCTTCAGCACCAGCATCACCTAAAATTAAAATTGATTTATCATTTACTTGTAATTTTAAGACCATACTACTATTATTTACACTATTTGATGTAATATCTTCATTTTTTTCTCCTAATACTTCGATACTTAAATTATCATATTCCATAATTTGTCCAGCAAAAACATAATTAATCTTATTTTTTATTTTATCATTTTCAATAACATCAAAAAACTTTCTTACTTCATTAATAGTATTATCATCAGTATATTTTTCATACCATTCTTTATCATTTAAAGATACATATATATTTTTTACAGGAAAATCAATATTTTTAGAAATTATATTACAGAAAGCTCCCATATTATTAACATGAGGATGAGTTATATACCAAGCGTCGACTTTTCCACCATATTCATTAATATATCTTAACAAATTATCTGAATCTTCTTCTACACCACCATCAATTACAATAACTTTTCCATTTTTGGTTTTAATTACATATCCCATTGATTGACTAGAAGTAGAAGAAGCTAGTTGAGTAAATTCAATTCCGGTTCTTTGCATAATACCTAAAACAGAAATTGTACATATAACAATTAAAACTAAAAATAAAATTGCTCTTATAAATATCTTTTTAAAATCCACCCTCTTTTTCACTACTTTTTACCCCTCTCATTAATTGTATTAAAGGAAATATGTGAATCAAGTACTACCATCCCAACGTAATCTTTAGTAGACAATACCTCAACTAGTAATGCATCATATTTTCTATTCAAAACTTCCAATTCTCCCTTTGAATTAAAATGTGTACAGCTAAAAGAAATTGTATATTTATTAGGTGCAATCGGCATTTTTTGCTTAAATTCAACAACTACTATGTCACCTTTTTTAAATTCACCCGTATACACTTTTTCAATTAAAGTATTTGTTCCACAAATTTCAATACCATTAAAATTCTTAACAGTCATTGTAAAAATTGGATCTGATACATCTTCATTAAACAATATTTTAGATTTTAAAACCACCTCTTTATCATTTTCAATCACATTAATATAATTATTATTCGTATCAAAAATCCCATAGTCAATAACTTCAGCCATTTTATTACCATACTCTATAATATTATCATTTTGAGTAAAATGATCTTTCCAAACAACATCATTTTTTATTGCTGGATTTTCTATATAATTCTTATTTTGTTTTAAAGCTTGTGCATCAGTTAATATTCCTTGCTTTGATTGACGAGCATCCATTCCTACAATAATTCTCTTATATTTTTCTACACCTTCTTTTACATCTCCATCAAAAATTTTTCTACCAGCATCAAGAATAATTGCCCTGTTACAATTTTTAAGTATATCGGTCACACTATGTGAAACAAAAATAATGGTCTTGTTTTTCTTTTTGAATTGCTCAAATTTTTTAAAACATTTCAATTGAAATGCCATATCCCCTACAGATAATACTTCATCAACTATTAATATATCTGGATCAACATTTATTGCACATGCAAAAGCCAATCTAGCAAACATACCTGACGAATAAGTTTTTACAGGTTGAAACAAATGATCACCTATATCTGCAAATTCAATTATTTCTTTCTCTTTTGCTTTTATTTGCTCATCAGTCAAGCCCATTACTTGTCCATGCTGATAAATATTTTCCATTCCTGTAAGTTCAGGGTTAAATGCAGTGCCTAATTCTAGCAATGAACTAATTTTTCCATTAATGTTTATTTCTCCACTAGTAGGAATTACTACTCCAGTTATCATTTTAAGTAAAGTAGATTTACCAGCTCCATTCTTCCCTAATATTCCTAATACTTCACCTTTTTTCAATTCTAAGTTCAAATTATCCATTGCTCTAAAGACTCCATGCTTTTTAATTGAAGGAAATATAGTCTCAATTAGCCTATCACGTTTTCTGGCAAACATTTTATACTCTTTAGTCAAATCTTTTATTTCAATAACATTTTCATGATTTTCTACTTTTGTGTTATTCATTAAATAACTCACATCCTTTTTATTAAATTTCTAAAATTATATATCAGCTTAGCGATGGAAGGAAAATTCATAATAAAAAGTAATGGTAAATACACACCAATTCTTTCATATTTATATAAATTATGAAACTTTATAATACTATTAAAGTTTATATATTTTTTAAATTTTATAGTTTTATAATAATTTAACGCCAAAATATTATTTTTCTTTTGTGATTCATTAAATATATTTTCTCGCTCTATAAAAGTTTCAAAGTTTTGTATTCTTAAATCTATTAAATATTCTCTAACTTTCTCAAATGTATCAAGGGTATCAGTATATTTTTTTGTACCAACTTGGTTATTTTCATGTTGTCTATATTTTAATGTTGGTTTATCTAGATATGCTAATTTTCCATTCAAAGCTATAACAAGACCAATCCAATAATCATAAAGTATATTCTTATTATTTGGAATTGGTAAAAAACTATTTATCCATTTCTTTTTAGCAAGTATTGTACAACCTGTTATAACATTAGATAACAACTCCATTTTATATCCATCATTTATATATTTTTTGATTTTGTAATTATATTTCATAGTTTTATTAAAAGAATTAGAAATCAAGTTTAAATTTTTATCAACAACTTCTAAATCAGTAAATACTAAATCAGCATCTTCTTCATATAGTTTTTTCAAGCTCATTTCAATTTTATCCAAATACCAGACATCATCTTGATCAGCAATCATAAAGAAATTACTTTCAACTTTACTCATTAAATATTCAAATGTTTTATCTGAACCTATATTAATTTCATTTTTAAATAACACTATTCTTTTATCTTTATTGCCAAATTTTTTTAAGACTTCATATGTTTGATCTGTTGAGCAATCATCACATATTAATATTCTTATATTCTTATATGACTGATTAACAATAGAATCTAATAGCTCTCTTAAATATTTCTCACCATTATAAGTTGCAAGTAAAACATCTACACATTCCATTTTAATATCACTCCTAATTAAAGTACATCAGCAAAATCCTTTTTACTTTTTTTAAAAATATGATTTCCCCAAGCAAAAAGTAAAGAAACAATTATCCAAAATACAATAGTATAAATAAAATTATTATCAGCTATGATATTTCCATTTATAAAACATTCTCTCAAGCCCGTTACAAGATAAGTAAATGGCATACATCTCATTACAATAGAAAGTAAGTGATGATTATTTAACATTGATAAATTCCACATAATAGGAGTAAGCCACATACATAGTTGCATAACAACATTTAATAATTGACCGAAATCTGGAACTAATGTTGAAACTGCTGAAGTGAATCTTGTTATTGCAATAACTAAAGCATACGCACATATTAACATATAAATAAATTTAAAAATATTTATAAAGTATCCATAACATGCACATGCTACAATTGATATAAAAAACAAAAACATTCCAACTATACTTGACGATGTGAGTGAAATTATAGGTATAATATCAACTGGAAAAACAACTTTTTTTACTAAATAACTATATCCCCTTATCGAACTACTTGCACCTAGTATACTATCACTTAAGAACATCCACATAGACATTCCAGGAAGGAACCATACTAAATATGGGTCAATTCCAGCACTTCCAGTTTTTAGTATATACTGAAAAACTATTACATACGTAAGCATAAATATAAAAGGCGAAACAAATCCCCAAATTGCACCTAAACTTGTCCCTGCAAATCTATTTCTAAAATCATTTTTTCCTAATTTTAAAGCTAATTTTCTATTTTTTATTAATGTTTTTATAAAATCCATTTTCTTCTCCTCTTAATTATTCTTTCAAAACATAGGCTTATTATATCATTTATATCAACTTTTTTCAACAAAAAAACATATAAATCAAAAGTAAATTATATGTTTTTTGATACTATTTAGAGCAGGCAACCACATAAGCCCTAGTTGATTATATTTCAACTAGGGTATTCATAAATATATTTTTTATAGTGGAATAAAAAGCTTTACCTTGTTTCTTTAAACTAAGAATTATACTTTTTATATCAAGATACTTTTCTTGTCCTTCTTTGGCTTCTAAAACCACCTGATATCTTTTTATTTTGATTTTACGTGTCTTAAATCTCTTTCTACAATATTATTATCAAATGTCATTTCAAAGTCACATATGAATTTGAAGTAATTTTCTTTATACTTTATTAGTCTATTTATTAATATCTTATAGATTTTTTTTATTAGTCGGTTAGATTTCTGTTTTAATTCTTTTAGTTTATTCTTTTCTTTTGAAAATTCTTTTTTTAATTATTAAACTTCTTTCTTATGCTCTTTTTTGTCTCTTTTATTTATTGTGATAAACTATCACATTTTTTTCATAACTTTTTCTAATTGTTTATACATATCTGAATAGTAACGTTTTTTTTACAATTAGTAATCTGATAATTTTACAATAATTAAATTATCTTTTAAAGCAACACTATTTTTAGATGGCCAATTTTCCATATTTTTTCCCAATTCTTTTGCTTTTTCATAATCCTCACTAGTTGCCAACTTAAAATTACTAGTAGTGAGAGTCATAAAGTGTTGCATTCTTTTATAATTCCCATTATCCCATTCATATATAGAATAGCCTATTAATTCTTGCCTAATCAAGTTAGGTATATCTTCTGTCTCCTTCTTTCCTAAATAAACAACAGGATAATTTTGTATATCATCCAGATTAAGATCATAAATTCTATTAGATATTTTTCTAGATAAATTCAAGTCATTTTGATATCTTAAATAGTCACTATAAAATAATTTATTTACATACATGGTTTGCCTTATACCAATAATACAAACAATAATGCAAATTATATTGTTAATTTTTTTAAGCCCTACAATATTACTTAATAAATACCATATAATGGGTATCATAAGCATAATAGTTTGTTGTGTTCTATATGGCATAGCTGTACCAACAGATATAGGTAATAACATTGGAGTAAACATTATAAACATAATTATCAAGCCTTCGAACCATTTTTTCTTAAATAATGCACAATAAATAGCAAGCAAAACTCCAATAAGAACGGTAGGCGTAATAATTTTACAGCCATATATAGTTGTATTAATGTATATATTTTTAAAATATTCTTTTAGTTCTATTAAAATTTCTTTTACTTCCTTTTTTCCCCAAGAAAAGAATCCGTCCGTATATTTTTCTTCAGTAACAAAAATCAAAAATATTTTACTTATTAAATAAAATAACACCATTGCTACTAATAAAAATACAATACATTTCACAATTATACTCATTTTTTCTTTAAATTTAATATTATTATTATAAAAATATAAAAACAAACATGTTGATTGTACCAAAATAAAGAATGGAACAAACGATTGATATACTCCAATTCCTACACTTAATAATAGCAATCCTATAAAAGAATATACTTTACTCTTTTTTATTATAATTCCTTTATTAAAACAATCTGAGGCCATAATACATATCAACATTCCCATGCCAATTTCAAAACTATACGTTAAATAATACATATAATGTACAGAAATAGGCATAGTTATAAATAAAACTATTAATATAATATTTGATAATACTTTATTTTTTCCCTTAGCTAACAAATCAAATGTTTTACAAGCATACATTGCCACTATAAATATCATTATTACAGCTAAAAAAGTTGTTCTAAAAGGCAAAATTTGATTAGTTGAAAAAATTTTCTTTAATATGCCAACTGAGAATCTACTTTGAGCCACCCATCTATAACTACCAGACGCTTCATTAAAAACAGAAGTTTCTGTGCTAACACCTAATGTAAATAATGTTGTAGCATATCCAAAAGTAATTAATAGAAAAACAAGTCCAATTATTATAGTTTTCTTATTATTTAAAATAAAATCCTTTAATTCTTTATATTCTTGTTCTATCATATTTTCTCCTTTTTAATCGTTAGATAATTTCACAATTATCATATCATCTTTTAAAGCTACACTCCCAACATTGGGCCAAACAGGCATATCAATAGCCAATTCTTTCGCTTTATTTAAAGTTTTCTCATCTTTTTCTAAATAATAGACTAATTTATTTTTTTCTCCAGACATTGTCATTAAAGCCTGAATTCTTACATAATTCCCATTATCCCATTCATATATTGAATAACCTATAACTTCTTGTTTTATAAGATTAGGAATATCCGGAGATTCAATTTTTCCAAGATACACTATAGGATAATCATTTTTATTTGGTATTTCTAATTCTAATATTCTATCCGCTATTTGATTCGATACATTAATATCATATTGATATCTTAAATAATTACTATAAAACAATTTATTTATATACATACTTTGTCTAAAACCAATTAAAACTACTATTAATCCAACAATATATTTTATTTTTATATTTTTTAACTCCATAACAGTCAAATACCAAACACTAGGAATAATTATCAAAAAAACTTGTTGAGTCCTATAGGGCATACATGTTCCTAAACATATTGTTAAAAGCATAGGTACAAAATTTAAAGAAATAATGAGCAATACAGTAACAAATTTGTTTTTTGGCTTTTTCAATATAATATAAATACACAAAATAATTGATAAAATTAATGTAGTTTTTATTATAAAGCATCCATAGACTCCATTTGTTAAATAAATTTCCTTAAAATATTCAACTATTTTTCTTATTACAACTTTAAGTTCTTCATTTTTCCATCCAAAAAAGCCTGATGTATAACTTTCCTTAATAACCAATAAAGATAAGATTTTATCAGCCAAATAATATAAAATTAATGAAACACCTAAGTAAACTATATATTTAAGAATATGTTTTAATAATTTATTAAACGTACATTCATTATTGCGTAAATATAAAATTAAGCTTATAATAACTAAAGATATATATACGGATATCATAGCTTGATAAAAAGATATAACACCAGTAAGCAAAAATATAGCCAAAAGCATATCTACTTTTCTACTAAATAAACATTTATTTAATAAAACCAGATTATTAAATAAATATATACTTATACTAGCTAATAACATTGCAAAAGTCACCTCAAAATTATATGTAGTAAAATACATATAATGTGCACTGATTGGCAATGTAATATACAATATAACAAAAATTATGTTCGCAAGCTTAGTATTCCTATCCTTAATTAAATCTTTAAATACTTTGCATAAAATTACACAATTAAAAAAAATACATATTATAGACAAAATAGTATTACGAAAAGGAAATATTTGGTTTGTATTAAGAATTTTTTTTAATATTCCAATACCAAACCTTCCTTGAGCTATCCATCTATAAGTAGCAGATTTTTCTACAAATATAGCATATTCAGAATCAACTCCAAAAGTATAAAAAAACGTAAATGCTCCAAAAGTAATTAATAGAAAAAAAATAGCTATTCCTATTAATATTTTATTGTCATATAAAAAATTTTTTAAGTCTTCTTTTAATTTATTTTTTTTCATATTCTTCAATTCTTTCTATCAAATATACAGGTCTCTTTCTAACTTCATCATACGCACGCCATAAATACTCTCCTAAAACTCCCGTCATACACATCTGCAAACCTGAAGTAAATAAAATTAGAATAACTAAAGTAGTCCACCCTGGCACATCTATTTGATTATTTAATTTTAAAATAACAAATACTATAGCAGATATTATAGATAATAAAAAAAATAAAATACCAGAGAAAGTCATAAATCTAATTGGAAAATATGAAAACGCTACAAAAGAATCAATAAAATATTTAACTTTTTTAGCTAATGTCCATCTAGATTTTCCTTTTTCTCTTTTTTTTCTTACATAATATATTTTTTCTATCTTTTCACTACACCATAATACTTGACCAGTTAATGAAGTATTCTTCTCATTCATTTCTATAATATGATCAATAATATCTCTATTAATCATAAAACAATCAAATCCACCTTTAGGCATATTAGACAAAGCAAATTTTCTCATTAACTTATAATATGTATTCGAAAATGCTTTTTGAAATAACGATTCTTCTCTATCTTTTCTTACAGCTAAAACAGTAGTTACATCCCCTTTTAATTTTTCAAGCATTTGTAATATTATTTCAGGAGGATCTTGCAAATCAGCTGATATAGCACATGCACAATCGCCATCACAATTTGAAAGACCAGCTAAAATTGCAACGAAAGAGCCATAATTTTTAACTAATTTTACTAATTTTATTTTTGGATATTTTTGTTTTAAACTCTCCATTTTTTCATATGATTTATCTTTAGAACCATCATCTACAAAAATCAGCTCATAATCGTCTAATTTAGGAAAAACAACATCACTTAGTTTTTCGTATAAGTCATCTAAATTTAATTCATTATAATATACAGGTACAATAATAGATAATTTCATTTTAATTCTCCTTAATTATATTTTTAAAAGTATCATAATCTCTTATATATTCTTTTGCATCATATACAGTGTTTGATAACACTAATAATACAGAATCTTTTGAAAAATTATACATATCCTTCCATACCATTTTATTAATATATAGTCCTTTATTAGGTTTATTTAAGTAAAAAATTTGTTCTTTTTTTCCTGTATCTACTTTAACTTCACAAGAACCAGCAACATTTATAAGTACAAACTCTGAATTTTTATTAGCATGCTGACCTCTAATAACATCATAATCAGAACCATATATATAAAAAATCCTTTTCATATTAAAAGGTATCTTCCCAAAAGATTCAGCGACTACAAGTTTTCCTCTTTCATCTCCTAATTCATTAAAGTCTATTTGCCAATACAAATAATTATTGTCATATACCTCTTTGCTTATTGAATACCAGTCTAACAAAACTTCTTTACCTTGAATATTAACAGTTGTTCTTTTAAAATCATTATATTCTTTGCCTTCATATAAAAATCCAAATTTTTCATAAAAAGACTTAGCATGAATATTATTTTCTAAAACATTTAAGTATACAGTATTAAGTTTATATCTATTAAAAGCGATATCTAAAATTCTAATTGTTGCATATTTAGCTATACCTTTACCTTGATTTTCTCGAGAAATAACTATAGCATACTCAGCACTTTTTTCTACACTGTCAATATTTTTTAAGCTAATAGTTCCCATATATTCATCATCATCATTAACAATAGCTAAATGTAAATTACTATTATCATTTTTTGATTTTTTAATATAATTTATACAGTCCTCTATATGTATATTACTAGAATCAAATCTAAAAAAACAATTCACTTTTGGATCTTTCATCCAAGAAAGCATTTTTTCAGCATCTTTAATCTCTAAATTTCTTAATCTCAATATACATCTTTCCCCCTAATTAAATTCATTTAACGCATTAATAACGGTATCTTGTTCTTCTTCAGTCATACCATTATATAATGGTATAGATAACACTGTATCAGAATATTTTTCAGTTATACTAAAATCCCCTTTTTTATATCCTAAATATCTATATGCTTCTTGTAAGTAAGGTGGTATAGGATAGTGTATTATACTACCTATACCTTTATTACTCAAAAAATCAATCAATTCAGATCTCTTATCAGATCTCACAACAAATTGATGCCAAACAGTATTAGAGTTATCAAGTATCTTAGGTAAAACTATATTTGAATTTTTTATCTCTTTTAAATATCGATTACATATTTTTTCACGTTCTTTTGTTAATTCTTCTAAATGTTTTAATTTTACCCTCAACAGACCTGCTTGAATTTCATCAAGTCTTGAATTATAACCTATATATTCATTATAGTAACGTTTTCCACTACCATAATTTCTTAGCTTTTTTATTTTTATACTCAATTCTTCATTGTCTGTTGTTATAGCTCCAGCATCTCCAAATGCTCCCAAGTTTTTGCTAGGATAAAAACTAAAGCATCCTATCGTTCCAAAACTTCCAACTCTTTTTCCATTATACATAGCCCCATGAGATTGAGCACAATCCTCCACAACATATAAATTATATTTTTTAGCAATATCACATATTTTTTCCATATTAGCCGATTGACCATACAGATGAACTACTAATATTGCTTTTGTTTTTATAGTAATTTTTTCTTCAATTTTAGAAATATCTATATTATAGTATTCATCAGGTTCAACAAAAATAGGTGTAGCACCATTTCTAGTTATTCCCATTACAGAAGCTATATAAGCATTTGCCTGACAAATTACTTCATCGCCTTCTTTTATCCCCAAGCTATCAAAAGCTAATACTAAGGAATCTAAACCACTAGCTAAACCTACACAATATTTATTACCATTAAAACTAGCAAATTCCTCTTCAAAAGATTTAACTTCATTACCTAAAATATACCAACCACTTCTCAAAACCTCTATTACTTTATTTTCATATTCTTCTTGATACTTAAAAAATTGTGAACTTAATTTATTACATGGAATATTCATATTATTTCACTCCTAAATCCTTCCACATTATATCATAACATAAAAGTAATAGCAATATAAAAATCTAACTATATTATAAAAATGTTACTAGATAATGGTTTTTTACTTAAAACTCTATCAAACTCAATCATTGTAATAGTTTTGTAACGAAAAATTAATATTAAAATTTTTATTGAATTTTTAAAATTTAAAATCTATATAATATAGCACACTTAATATCCATAATATTGGATTGTATGGTGTGTTTTCTCATTTTACTATCTTTTAAAATGAATTTTTCAAAAAAATAGCTGCATTATCAATCTCATAATGTAATTTTTCTGTAATGCTATTGAAATGTGCATTTTTTGAAGTTTTGTAGTATAATAATTACATCAGGAAAAGAGGTAATTTTACATGATATATTCTGAAAAAGATTTTGCGTTAATAAAGAAAAATTATGAAGATAAATTGAAAAAGTTACAACAAGAAAACGAATTAAAGTCTAAAGAAGTAAAAATATTAAAACAACAAAATAAACAAAAAGATGAAGTGATTCATGACTTGGATAAATATAATTACCGTGGACAATATGAATCTTTAAAATTAGAAAATCAAGAATTAAAAAAAAGTTAAGCAAGTACGAAGAGCTATTAGGGATTGCGAAAATCAAGCTAGAAAAAAACAGTAGTAATAGCCTAAAACCTTCATCTACAAATGGATTTAAAAAAGTTATTCAAAATAATCGTGTAAAATCAGGTAAGAAACCAGGAAGAGAAAAAGGTCATAAAAGATCTGCTCCAACAGTAACAAAAAATCCAGATGAGATTATTAAAGTTTCAAAAGTTGCTACATGTACTTGCGGATGTAAAACAGTAGACCAAGAAAACATTGCACGAGATTTAATATCTATTAAAGTAATAACACATACAACACAATATGTTGGAGTAAAAACAGTATGCCCATGTTGTAATAAAGAATATTTACCAAAATTTCCAACAAATGTGAATAGCATTGTTAACTATTATGAAGAAATGAAAGCACTACTAGTATATTTAAATACATATTGTAATTTACCAAACCAAAAAGTGATAGAACTTTTAGGCTTTTTAAGTGATGAAAAAATAAAAATGTGTGCAGGAACTGTAGGCAATACTGTAAAAAGTTTTAGCAAGAAAAGTACAAGCATAAGAGAAGATTTGAAAAAACAAATATTGAAAGAACCAACAATAAATGAAGATGAAACCCCAATAAGTGTAAATGGAAAAATAATGAGCACAATAGGAGTATTTACAAACTTGATTAGTTTTTTAGATGCTTTTGAAAACAGAACGCTTGAAAGTTTTGAAGAAATGGGAATATTAAATAAATATATAGGAACAGTATGTCATGACCACAACAATATACATCGTTCCTTTATACAATCGCAACAAGCAGAATGTAATTTTCATATTTTAAGATACTGTAAGGCCGAATATGAAGTTCATAAAAGAGAAGTGATAAAAGAATTTATGAATTATCTATTAGAATTACGAGATACAGTTGAAAAGTATAGATTACAAGGCAAAGAAAGATTTGAAAAGGAGGAATATGAAAAAGCGAAAGAAAAATATTTAAGTATATTAGAAAAAATGGTATGAGGAGCACATAAAAACGTCAAAGCAAAAACCAAAATACTATGAAAGTGAAAGACGTCTAGTAACAAGATTAAAAGAATTTGCAGATGACCATTTAAGGCTCACAACAGATTTTAGAATAGATTTTACAAATAATTTAGCAGAAAGAGGATTAAGGAAAATAAAGACCAAATTAAAGATAGCAGGAGGATTTCGAAATTTAAATTTTGCTAAGTATTATTGCCATGCAATAACAATAATAGATACATGTAAAAAACAGCAGTTAAATATAAAAGAAAAACTAATAGATATATTTAAAGGTAAAAAAAGAATATTTGTATTTAATCATTAAAAGAGCCTCCATTTCAAGGAAAGCTCTTTATTTTTTATCAAAAACCATTATCTAGTAACATAAAAATTATAAAACATTTTTATATTATAAAAAAGCAATCGAGTAGGAGGAACTTTGCTTTTTATTCTCAAAGTTCCGACCTCTCACACCACAATTCCGGCGTACCGTTCGGTACCGGGCGGTTAGCTAATGCACTAGTATTTATTACTAGTGTTTTCTTTCGCTGTTTGCTAGACTTATACAATCTACTCTGCCTCTTCTGTAACTTTCGAGTTCCGCTCTATCCTCCAGAATTTTCTGTTCTCCACAGATTATCTGCTTTCATCATAGATTATTTAATCTACCGGTTGCAAAATCACATTAACTTTCAGTCCTTCATAATATTTCTATTACTACTATGACCTCTGCTGACTTCTGATATTTCATTCTATTGTCACCAATAGCATTTTCATACCTACGGGGGTTACCTCATTTTTCGTCCTTTGTTTCCTTTTCAAACATTGTAAATTTCATAAACTTTTGCATATTATGCTGTTCACAATATATGTAATTATTAAATGAACCATACCCTGCATCTGCTACTGGATATTTAGGATATTTTCCATATTGTTTGTTAAACTTTTCCACAAGTGGTACAAAGCAGTCCATATCTGATGCATATTGTTTTACATCTACTGTTGCAATATATTCATCACATACGGCAACTTGCATATTATATGCAGGTAACAATTGGTCATTTCCCATGTAATCTCTCTTAATTCTCATGAAAGTAGCACTATTATCTGTTTTTGAATAACTATTTCTTTTTTCACCACAAATTTCTATATGTTTAGCATACTTTTTCAATTTTTCTATATATTCACTTAATTTTTCATATTTCCTTTGATAGCTTGTTTTTCTTACACCTTTGCCATGTACAAACTTTTCTACTTCAATACAACATGTTTTTCTATAATTTTCCAACATGTGCTCTAAATATTCTATTGTATATTCACTACGTTTTTCAATCTTAACATTCATTAATTCTAAATCTTCAACATTTATTTTATCTATTATTTTAGATACTTTTTCAAATGTTTTATCTCTATTTTTTATACAAGATTTTTTCCATACCCAACTATATTTATTTGCATTGGCTTCAATTTTTGTACCATCTATATATGTATGATCTAAATCGACATGTTCCTTTTGAAATATTACTTTGTTAATTTCAACAAAAATACTTTCAATTGTATTTGTTAAATTCTCCCTTATGAAATCTCCAATTGTTGCGAATGAAGGAGCTTTCATATCATCTAAAAGCCACATATATCTTATATCTGTTTTACATGATTTTTCTATTTTCCTTAATGATAAATATCCATTTTCCATAAAAGAAAAAAGTACAATTTTTAAAAGCTTAGTATAACTATATCTTGGTCTATATGTTTTGTATCCTTTCACTACAAAAAACTGAGATAGATCAATTAAGTCTACTATTTCACAAAAAGAATATACTGGATCAGAAAAATCTATAATTTTTTCAATTTCTATTGGCAATTTTAATTGTTTTGGTGTATAATTTGTTTGGATATAATTATTTGTTTTCATAGTTAAATTATATCATAAAGAGTTGAAATGTTCACGCTTTCAACTCTTTTTTTGTACAAAAACTGAGTGAAAAATTTTCACTCAGTTTTCGTTAGGACTTTTTTTACAGCCCCTTTTTACATATTATTAATATTCTTTATTTGAGTACCATTCAATTGTTTGTCTTAAACCTTCTTCAACAGTAACTGATGGTTCCCAGCCAAGTTCTCTTTTGATTTTTGAAGAATTAATTGCATATCTATAATCATGTCCTTTTCTATCTTCAACAAATGTAATTAAATTTTCTGATTTACCTAATTGTTTTAATATAGTTTTAACTATTTCTAAGTTAGTTTTTTCATTATTTCCACCAACATTGTATATCTCACCTTTAACTCCATTATGAAGTACAGTATCAATAGCTATACAATGATCTTTAACAAACAACCAATCACGAATATTATTTCCTGTTCCATATACCGGTAAATTTTCTCCTGCCTTAGCTTTTTTAATCATTAATGGTATTAATTTTTCTTCATGTTGATTTGGTCCATAGTTATTAGAGCATCTAGTAATACATGCATTCATTTTAAATGTTTCACAATATGCTCTTACCACCAAATCAGATCCTGCTTTAGACGCAGAATAAGGACTATTTGGAGCAAGAGGTAAAGTTTCAACAAACATCTCATCTCCATCTTTTAATGTACCATATACTTCATCAGTTGAAACATGTACAAATCTATTTTCTGAACCTTCTCCCCAAACCTGTTTACAAGCCTCAATTAAAGCATTTGTCCCCATAACATTATTCTCAGTAAAAGATAAAGGTCTTTTTATACTATTATCAACATGAGATTCCGCAGCAAAATGTACAACTGCATCAATATCATATTTTTGTATTGTTTCTTTAACTTTGTCAAAATCGCAAATATCTGCTTTTACAAATTCATATTTTCCATCAGATGGTTTTAAATTCTCCATATTTGCAGCATATGTCATTTTGTCATATACAACATATGTATATCTATTTCCATATTTTTCTACCATATGATTTACAAAGTTTGAGCCTATAAATCCAGCACCACCTGTTATTAATATATTTTTCATATTGCTTTTCCTCCATTATTCTAAATTTTTAAATAAATCAGTTTCTTTTAATTCTCTTAAAGATGGCCATTTCGAGTCTTTTTCTGATGTAATAAGCTCAGCTTTGGAAATATTATCTATAGGCCACTCAATATTTACATCAGGATCATCCCATTTAAGCCCACCTTCTGCCTCATGATTATATACATCATCACATTTATATGCAAATTCTGCTATATCAGATAGAACTAAAAATCCATGTGCAAATCCTTTTGGAATCATAAACATCTTTTTATTTTCTTCTGAAAGAATAACTCCTTCCCATTTACCATATGTTTTACTTTTAGGTCTTAAGTCAACTGCTACATCAAAAACTTCACCTTTAATACATCTAACAAGCTTTGCCTGAGAATTTTCTTTTTGAAAATGTAATCCTCTTAAAACTCCTTTTTTTGACTTTGATTGATTGTCTTGTACAAATTTATTATTTATACCAATTTCGGCAAACTCTAATTCACTATATGTCTCCATAAAGTATCCCCTATCATCGCCAAAAACTGTTGGTTCAATTATATAAACTCCCTTAATCGAAGTTTCATTTTTCTTAAATTTCCCCATATATTACTCCCCTACAACTCTTTCTATATATTTACCATATTCAGTCTTTTTATACTTGTCTGCTAATTCTAAAGTTTTCTCTTTATTTATCCAACCATTTTTGTAAGCTATTTCCTCTAAACAAGCAATTTGCGTTCCTTGTCTTAATTCTATTGCTTTGACAAAATCAGTAGCATCATTTAATCTATCTGCAGTCCCAGTATCAAACCAAGCAAATCCTCTACCAAGAGGTATTACTTTTAAATTTCCTTGTTCCATATATGCTCTATTAACATCAGTAATTTCAAGCTCACCTCTAGCAGAAGGCTTAATTTCTTTTGCAATTTTCACAACACTATTATCATAAAAATATAAACCAGGTACTGCTAATTTTGATTTAGGTTTTTCTGGCTTTTCTTCTATAGAAATAGCATTTCCGTTTTCATCCATTTCTACAACACCATATGAAGTAGGATCAGATACTTCGTATCCAAAAATTAATCCACCTTTACTTAAGCTACCTGCTTTTTGTAACATTTCTTCTAATCCAGGACCATATATTATATTATCCCCAAGAATTAAAGCTACATTATCATCACCTATAAATTCTTCTCCAAGTCTAAAAGCATCTGCAAGACCAACCGGCTTTTCTTGAACTTTATACGAAAGTTCCATTCCAAGCTCCGATCCATCACCAAGTAACATTTTAAACATAGGTAAATGTATTGGCGTAGAAATAATAAGTACTTCTTTTATTCCTGCTTGCATTAATGTAGATAATGGATAATAAATCATTGGTTTGTCATATACCGGTAACATTTGTTTTGAAACGGCTAGTGTTACAGGATATAATCTAGTTCCACTGCCACCTGCTAAAATAATTCCTTTCACTATTTTAATTCCTCCTTTAAATATTCACTTAAAGCATCTTCCCATTTTTTAGGATAGATACCGACACTATGTAGCTTTTCTTTTGAAAGCATACTATTAAACGGTCTATTACTAGAATTTGGATACATTTCTTTATATTCTTTAGAAGTTATAGATTTTACTTTAGTATCTATATTTGCAAATTCAAATATTTTTTTAGTAAACTCACTCCAAACAGTAAAACCTTCATTTGTAGAATGATACACACCATATTCTGGTTGCTTTACAAGTAGTTGCATTATAATTTCACATAAAGTAGTCGTAGAGGTTGGACTACCGTGTTGATCGCATACAACAGATACTTCATCATTAGACTGTGCAAGCTTAAGCATTGTTTTTACAAAGTTTTTTCCACCAAGCCCATATAACCAAGCAGTTCTTAATATATAATGCTTTTTTGCCTTTTCAGCCATTTGTTCTCCTAAATACTTAGTCTTTCCATATGCACTAACAGGGTTAGGTGACATATCTTCAGTATAAGACTTTCCAATCTCTAATGTACCATCAAAAATATAATCTGTACTTATTTGAATTAATGTTGCATCAACTAAATTTACTGCTTCAGCAATATTTCCTACAGCCAAACCATTTACTGAATTAGCTAAATCAAAATGTGTTTCACATCCATCAACATTTGTATAAGCTGCACAATTTATTATAAAATCTGGTTCTATTTTTTTGACTTCATCTAAAACTGCATCTTTATTACATATATCTAACGTTTCTATTGTTGTTTTATATACATCATAATTATTACATTCACATAATTTAGTATATAATTCTCCTCCAAGCATTCCATCTTGGCCTATAACTAAAATTTTCTTCATAAAACCATCTCCTTTTTTATTTTAACAAATTCATAAATTCATTTTCTATTTTTTTCATATCTTCTTCTGTTACACCTTCAAATCTAGCTGTAATATTTGGACCTGTATTAGAAGCTCTAACAAGAGCCCATCCATTATCAAACTCAGCTCTTACACCATCTATATCGTTAACTTTATAACTTTGAGAATTACAATAGTTCTTTATTTTCTCAATCACTTTAAATTTTTCCTCATCAGTTGACTCTATCTTTATTTCTGGTGTTGAATAGTATTTATTTACTCCATCTAGTAAAGCTGAAACAGTTTTATCAGTTTTTGTTAGAATTTCAGCTAATCTTAAACCAGCATATAATCCATCATCTATATTTGGCCATTTGTCATTAAAGAATACATGTCCTGAAAGTTCACTTCCAAAAGCAAAATTTCCTTCTCTCATTTTAGCCTTCATATATGAATTTCCAGTTCTATAGCAAACAGGATTACCTCCTAATTTTATTATCTCATCTTGTAAAGACTTAGAGCATTTTACATCAAATAAAGCATTTTTATTTGAAACTTTACTCATAATATCTCTCCAAATAATAATGGCAAAAAAGTCAATATATATCATTTGACCTTTTTCATCAATAATTCCAACTCTATCTCCATCACCATCTATACCTATTCCAAAATCAGCTTTTTCTTCAATAACTTTCTTTTTTAAATCTTCATTATTTGATTCAACACTTGGATCTGGATGATGATTTGGAAAATTAGAATCTGATTTCATATATAATGGTACCATTTCTATCTTATCTTTAAATAGATCAAATACATCTTTTGCAATAATTGAAGCTGTACCATTTGCAGTATCTACAACTACTTTTATCTTTCTATTTCCTAAATTAATAGACTCTTTAACTAAATTTAAATAATCTTGTTTTATATTAAATTTTTCAAGTTTTCCGTCTCCTGAAATAAATTCACACTTTTCAGTAAATACTCTAAAATCTTGTATCATTTGTCCACAAGCATTACCAAAATTACTAACAGAAAATTTAAATCCATTATATTCCTTTGGATTATGACTTGCTGTTATCATAATTCCAGGCATTAACTCAGATTTATCATTTAAAAAAGTTTGAGCAAAATAATACATTGGTGTAGTCACAAGTCCAATCGACAATACATTCACTCCGGTAGACAATATTCCAGTTGTTAATGCATCATATAAAGGTTCTGATGATGTTCTATTATCATAACCTATTACACACTTTGTATACCCATCTTTCTTAATATATGTTCCAAAAGATTTTCCTATAGTATAAGCAACATCTTCAGTTAAGTCATCACCATATATTCCTCTAATATCATATCCTCTAAATATATTAGGACTAATATTCTTTTCAATTTTATATTCTTTCATATATAAATCACCCGCCATGATTATATCATAGTATTCTTAAAATTAAAAGCTTTTATGACAAAAAAATAGCGAATTAGAAATTCTATTCTCCAATCCACTATTTTTTTGTACTACTTTTTCAGCAACCTCTATAATGCAAATAATTTTTTAGAATCTCAAGACTATAAAATTAGCTAAATTTAAAAAACATTTAATTAAACTTTGATTTTAATGATTTGCATTAATAACTTTATTTAAATTTTGGTTTTTTAACTGTAAATTATATAACTTAGTTTGCATGAATATTTCTATTTACCTCTCATCTGATACAATAAAATTTCCGTTATCGTTTTTTACTGTTATTGTTTTTGTATTTTCACCAAGAATTTTTTCATAACCATCTAAACCATCAGTATATACATATCCAGCTCTTTTATAATTCACTTCATAAATATATTCATTACCACTATCAGAAATACGCTATATACTAGTAACATAACTACTACCTGACGCACCACCAGCATCTATTGCAACACATCTGTCAACATTTTTTTATATCGCTACATTTTTTCTTTTATTATTATCCAATATATAAAACCTCCTATATTTATATCAATAATTATAACATATTCTTACAAAATTATTCAACACTATTTAAATAAGTTGATATTAATTATTGTAAACTTGTACATACAAAAAAAGATGCTTAAAAATTTTTTAGCATCTTTTTTGTTTATCATATTAAAAATTAATACTACTTTCTACAATATTTTGTTCTTTATCATTAGCTTTATCTTCTGTTGATATTTTAAAATATTCTTCCATTATTGGTTTTACAACATTTGCTGTATATGTTCCTTCTCCTCCACCTTCAATAATTGCAACAACCGCAATTTTAGGCTTATCATAAGGAGCAAATCCAACAAAAATTCCATTATTTTGCTTTCCTGCTACTTGAGATGTTCCTGTTTTTCCTGCTACCTGTATGTTACTATTTTTAAATATAATACTTGCTGTTCCTCCGCTTTCACTCGTAACAGATAACATACCTCTTTTTATAGCATCAACATATGATCGTTCTATTCCAACATCTCTACTTTCAAAATCTACTCCTGTAAATTCTTTTGCAAATTCTTCTATTTCTGATAAAGAAATTTCATTATCATCTGAAGATTTTATATTCTTTATTAAAGAAACCTTATTCAAAGTCCCACCATTTGCGATAGCTGATATATAATTTGCTAATTGAATTGGAGTATATAAATTAGAAGATTGACCTATAGCAGCATTTAATGTATCCCCTAAATACCATTCTTCTTCTTTTTCACCAGCTATTTGTCCAGTTGATTCTCCATAAAGTTCAATTCCTGTTTTTTGACCAAGTCCAAATAATTTCGTTGTTTTTATAATCTCGTCAATACCGATTCTTCTACCAACTTCATAAAAATAACAATTACATGAACCTTTTATTGCCCCTTCTAAATTCACATATCCATGTGTTCTATGATACTGAGTATATATCCAACATTTAGGTTTATGACCGTATGGATATATTCCAGGATCTAATATTTTTTCATCTAAAGTTATAGCGTTAGCTTTTAACCCAGCTATTCCTACTAACATTTTATACGTCGAACCTGGTGCATATGTTCCAGATATCGCTCTATTATACATTGGATTTAACGGATCGTTAAATAACTTATTTAATTCAGAAGCAGACATACCAGAGACCATATCATTAATGTTATACGAAGGGAAACTCGCCATAGCTAAAGTTTCTCCTGTTTCAATATCAAGTACAACTACACTTCCAGCAGAAGCTTCAGGTACTTTTTTTCCTACCAACGTACCATCTTGCAATTTTTTAATCACATTTTCAATAGATTCTTCAGCAGTTTTTTGCAACCTATAATCTATTGTAAGTGCTATACTATTGCCAGCAACAGCTTCTTCTGTTGTACTCTCTGAAGAAACATTGCCTTGAGAATCTGTTTCTGCTTTTACTACGCCATCTTTTCCTTTTAAATACTTTTCAAAGGCCTGTTCAATACCAGTTTTACCTATAATGCTATTTATTGTATATCCTTCTTCTTTTTTTTCAGCATATTCGGTATCACTAATTTTACTTACATAACCTATTATATGTGCAGCTAATGTCCCATTTGGATAATATCTTTTTGGCACGGATACCACGTTAACTCCATATAGCTCTGATTTTTTCTCTTCTATTTGAGCAACAGACTCTTGAGAAATATCTTTGGCTACAGTAACAGAATTAAATAAAGAATAACCATTTAGATTTCCTTCATATTTAATTTGTATCATTCTTATTTGAGTATTTCTATCATGACTATATTCAGATAAATCATACTTATCTATATAATAGCTTATTGTCTGCTCAAATGAGAAATTTTCATCTATTTCCATTTCTTCTTTCCATTTTTTCTCGGCATCCTCATTTTCAAAACTAAAATCATTTAACTCTTCATTTATTGGAAATGAAGAATAAACCTCATCTCCATTTGAAACCAATATATTTATAAGCTTTGCTAAAGTCTCATTTTGCTCTTGCGTTGTAACTCTAACTCTATATAAATCAACATCAAATGATAACTTACTACTTGCAAGTACTATACCATTTCTATCAGTAATCTCTCCTCTTGATGCAACTACAGTTTCAGTTCTTAACATTCTCTTTTCTGATTGTTCTCTATATTCTTTTCCGTTTAAAATTTGTAGATTAAAAAGTTGAACAATAAAAACTACTGAAATAAGTCCAACAATAATATACAATATTAAAATTCTATTTTCAAAAAATTTCATGACTTTTTCAAATATATTCTTCACCCTTTTCACCTACCTTTACACACTTTTTTATATAGTGCTTTCTCTTCTTAAATTACTCTCAAATTTTTCAACTATTTTATATACTACTCCATAAATTATAAATACAATAATAGTGTTTAATATTGAACTTAAAATCACCTGTTTTATAAAATAAAATAAATTACTATATACATGAGTGATAAGTAAATACTCTATATACTGTATAAACTCAAATATAGCTGTAAAAATTAAAGTTACATATACAAGAGACATTTTATTTTCTTTTCTATAATTATAATTAATTAAACCAGTTATAGCCCCTGTTAAAGTATACGCCACAGTAAACATACCGGTTGTATTACCAAATAAAAAATCAGTACACATGCCTATAATAAAAGAGAAAAAAGTTCCAATATAAACACCATACCAAAGACTTACAACTATAACAGTTATAAGTATAAGATTAGGTTTTACTCCAAATAACGTTCTATTGTCAATTACAAAAAATTGTAAAAAGAATACTAATGCTATAAGTAAAATTATATATATTATAGTTAATATTTTTTTTAGCATACAAAAACACCTTTCTAGTTAATTATAATTCCCACTTCTGAAACCGTTCTAATATTTACATTAGGCTCTACAATAGCATATCTATCAGTATCATTTTTATTATTAACCACCTCTGTTATCTTACCTACAGGTATTGCATTAGGATATGTTGAACCAAGACCAGACGTATACAGCATATCTGATATAGAAATCTCAGCATCTATAGGTATAAATGTGAGTTTTAATTTATTGTTTGATTTTAGGCTCAAATCTCCTTGTAATATTGCCGGTTCATTTATTGTACTTATATTAACACTCACAGAAGATGAAGGATCTAAAATAGTTGTTACTGTACATCTATCTTCTAAAACATTAGATACATATCCTACTAATCCTTCCTGATGAACAACAGCTTGATTTAATGCTACTCCATCATTTGATCCAATATCTACCTGGAAAGTTTGAGTCCAATTATCATGTTCTCTATATATTATTTTTCCTAGTTTAATATTAAAATGCTGAAATTGTTTTTTTATCTCTAACATTTGCTTTAATGATTCATTTTCACTTAAAATTCGCTGTGATTCTAACAATTGATATTCTAAATTTTTCTTTTCTTCCTCTAGCTTATTTTTTTCTTCTGTTATTTTCTTATTATTTGCAAAATATGAGGATATACCAGAAAAAAAATTACTAGTTGCTTCATATACAATATCTACTGGTTTAGTTATTACTGATGAAATACTATTTATTATTTTATTATCACTATTTCTAAAAATTAGTGATGAAATAATAATTACAACTATACATATAATTATTATAAAAAATATTTTTTTCTTTTTACTTTTATGTTTGCTATCAAAATTATAATTATACCTCATCAATAACCTCCCAAACTATATATTATTTATCTTTTTCTTGCTAAAGTTGTTTTCTTTAAAATCTCTATACTATCTAGAGCCATTCCAAGTCCTTTTAGAACACAAGTTTCAGGATCTTCTGCTAAAAACACTGGCATTCCTGTCTCTTCACTTATAAACCTATCAATATTTTTAATTTGAGAACATCCACCAGATAAAACTATACCTCTTTCCATAATATCTGATGCAATCTCTGGCGGAGTTTCTTCTAAAGTTAATTTTATTACTCTTAATATTTCATATAAAGAATCTTTCATTGCTTTATTTATATCATCTGTTGTAACTGTTATTGTTTGTGGAAGACCTGTAGTTAAGTTTCTTCCTTTAATACTCATTTTTTCTTCTGTCATAGATGCAGTTGCAGCTCCAATTTGTTTTTTTACTTCCTCTGCCTCTCCTTCACCAATTATAACATTAAAATTTTGTTTTATATATTCGATAATATCTCTATCTAATTTATCGCCAGCAACTTTTATTGAATTAGTTACTACTATCCCACCAAGAGAAAGAACAGCCATTTCGCTAGTTCCTCCTCCAAGATCAACAATCATAGATCCCTCTGGTTGCTCAACTTTGATTTTTGCACCAATTGCAGCAGCCATAGCCTCTTCCATTAAAAAGACATCTTTAGCACCTGCTTTATAAGCTACTCCTTGAACAGCTCTTTCTTCTACATCAGTAATTCCTGATGGAATAGAAACAACTAAACGTGGTTTTGAAAAAAGGCTTTTAGGTATAACACGTGATATAAGAGTTTGTATAAGCATTCTTGTCCCTTCAAAATCTGCAATAACTCCATCTTTTAACGGTTTTACAGCTATAATATTATCAGGTGTTCTTCCTACCATTTCTTTAGCTTGATTTCCTACAGCAAGTATTTCTCCTGTAATTTTGTTAATAGCCACAACAGAAGGTTCAGATAAAACCATTCCTCTTCCTTTTACATGTATTCTAATATTTGATGTTCCTAAATCAATACCAATATCTTTTGAAATAATCCCCATTTTTTTCACCTTTTTCCTTTTTAATTAATATATCCTTTTTCTTTCATACTTATATATTTATTATTTGCAATTATTATATGATCTAATAAAATAATATTAAAAATATTAGAAATTTCATTAATTTTATTAGTAAATATTATATCCTGCTTACTAGGTGTTAAACTTCCACTTGGATGATTGTGCACAAGAATAATAGAATGAGCCATTTGCTTAATTGGCTCAGACAATATTTCTTTAAAAGAAATATTTATACTATCATTAGTTCCTATAGCATTTGTAACTACAGATAAAATCACATTTCTCTTATTTAAAATAATTGTTTTTAAACATTCTTGTTTTTCAAAACAATATGAAGAAGACACTAAGTTAAAAATATCACTTGGAGATGTGACTTTACTTTTATTTACGTCAAACTCATAGGCTTTTGAAATTCTTTTAGCAAGTTCAATAACTGCTTTTATTTGAATAGCTTTTACTCTTCCAATCCCCTCATATTGTTGTAATTCTTGTAAAGATAATCTAGTTAAATATTCTATATCTGTTATTTCAATACTTGCATTTTGTTTTAAGATATTTCTAGCAATATCTAAGCAGGAATACTTCTTAGTTCCCGTTTTTATTATAATCGCAAGTAATTCTGAATTAGTTAAATTTGACGGACCTACTAGTTCCAATTTTTCATAAGGTCTATCACTTAACGGTAATTTATCTACAATTTTAGCCATCTAGTTATTTTTTGAGATACAAATGCAAAAATCAACATGAAAATAACCCCACCAACACTTATTTTGCACCATATTCCAAAAGTTAATTTTAAAAAATTTAAATCAAGTACTATAGGATTTGTAAAGCCAACCTCTCCTCCTATAGAAAGCCATTTTAAATAAGTCATAGATGAGGTAGCTTCTCCTATTGCTACTCCAACAATCATACCTAAAATAGCACATACGATTATTATTGCCTTTCTCATTTGTTACCTCCTTGTATAATAATGTTAAGTTAAGAAAAATAACTTAACATTTATTTTTTCTATGAGTTTTTCATAACTCA
>CALXJF010000005.1 GCA_944388575.1 uncultured Clostridia bacterium | reverse complement strand
ATAATCAAGTATTTCGTTAGTTTCAGCATCTTTTATAGTTGATAAATAGCATTTTTTGTTATTACCATAAAATAAATATGTTATATCAGTTAAAAGTACATTATATGGAATACCAGTTTTAAATTCACGATTAACAATGTTTTCACAGGTACTATGTTCTTTTGTAGCTTTCATCATTCTTCTATATTGATTTGCTTGTCTAATTGGACATTTTAATCCAAATTTTTTCATTAATCTTCTTATCTTTTTAAGATTAAAATGGACTTTAAATTCATTAGCAAGAACCATCATTATTTGTCTAGCACCTTTTTTTCGTTTCTTAAATTTATAATCTTTTAATATTAGCTCAAAATCCTTTTGGTCTTTATTATCTCTTTCAATTCTTTTATTTTCATTTTTTAAATAATTATAATAACCTGATTTGTAAACACCAATACATTTGCATAAATATGAAGTCATTCCTTTTAAATTATATTTATCAATAACATATTTTATTGTTTCAAATTTGATATTGATTTGATATCTGTTAAAATTCCCATTTCTATCAGTTCGTTTTTTTTTAATAGTTCATTTTCTGCTTCAAGTAATTTTATTCTAGCTTCAGCACGTTCAAGTTTTTCTTTATCAGTTAATTCTCTTTTTAATGTATTACCTGAGTTAGTTGTCCTTGTATCTGTTATCTCACCGATTGATTTTAATTGTTTTCTCCATCTGTAAGCAGATGATTCAATTCTTCTTTTCCCAACTATTTCAGGATCGATTCCACATTCTCTAAATACTTCTTTGGGAAACTTTTTATAATTTTCGCATTCTTTAACTAATTTATGTTTAAATTCATTAGTATAAGTGATCCCTTTATTAGTAATGTTTTTAATCCATTTATTTTTACTTAATTTTTTTACTTGAGCATCTGTAAATAATATTTTTGACATTATTACCACCAACTTTCTTATATTATACATCAAGATATAATAAAAACCTATAAAGTAGCTCTCACTTTTTTTATGAGTCCACTTTATAGGTTACATTTTATTTAGGGCTCATGTGTTTTTATTGTTCCATTGTGTTAATAATTTTTTTTGTGTAGTAATTTTTAAAGTATAATTTTATTGTAAAAAATAAAAACTAATGATATAATCATTAATATTAGAATGTGGAGGTTTATATGAATGGAAGATCTACAAATAGATTTATTTGCATCAGATGAAAAAGAAAGAGTTAAAAAAGAAATTAAAGAATTAAGAGAAAGAATAAATTATTATAATATAAAATATCATGAAGAGGATAATCCAGTAGTTTCAGACTTTGAATATGATAAATATACTCAAAGATTAAAAAAGTTAGAAAAAGAGTATCCAGAATTTGTAACTCCTGACTCTCCTACGCAAAAAGTAGGTGGAAGAACAAAAAAAATATTTAATCAAGTGTTTCATGAGGTTCAAATGCAGAGTTTACAAGATGTGTTTGAATTTAAAGATATAGAGGAATTTGTAGATAAAGTAAAAAATGAATATGGTGATAAAATACAATTTATTGTTGAAACTAAGATAGATGGGCTCTCAGTTTCACTTGAATATGTGGATGGAAAATTTGTAAGAGGCTCAACTCGTGGAGATGGATTTGTAGGTGAGGATGTTACTGAAAATTTAAAATGTATAAAGGATATTCCTTTAGAACTTAAAGAAAAAGAGACTATAGAGGTAAGAGGTGAAGTATATTTACCAAGGAAAGAATTTGAAAATATAAATAAAGAATTAGAAGAAAAAGGAAAACAACTTTTAGCTAATCCAAGAAATGCTGCTGCTGGAACATTAAGACAATTAGATATAGAACTTGTAAAAAAAAGAAATTTAAGTATATTTGTTTTTACTGTATTAAAAGGAAGAAATTTTGAAAGTGATAGTAAAAGGTTGGAATTTTTAGATAGTCTTGGATTTAAAACTATTGAAAAAAGAAAAGTTTGTAAAAGTAAAGACGAAGTTATAACAGCAGTAAAGGAAATAGGAAACTTAAGAGATGGTTTAGAGTATGATATAGATGGTGCAGTTATAAATGTGGATAATTTACAGATAAGAGAAGAAATGGGACAGACTGTTAAGGTTCCTAAGTGGTCAATAGCATATAAGTATCCACCAGAAAGAAAGGAAACGAAAATTATAGATATTGTAACACAAGTTGGAAGAACTGGTCAAGTTACGCCAATGGCAATACTTGAACCTGTTAGAGTAGCGGGTTCTTTAATTTCTAAGACAACTCTTCATAATTTTGATTATATAGAGCAAAAAGATATACGAATTGGTGATATTGCAATAATTCAAAAAGCGGGAGATGTTATTCCTGAAGTAGTTGATGTAAACAAAAACTTAAGAATAGGAAATGAAAAAAAATATATAAGGCCAACTGTTTGTCCGATTTGTAAAGAAGAATTAGAAAAAGAAGAAAAAAGCGTGGCTTTAAGATGTACCAATAGTGAATGTCCAGCAACATGCTTTAGAAGTATTACTCATTTTGCTTCACGTGATTGTATGGATATTTCAGGAATGGGAGAGTCAATTGTAGAACAATTAATAGATAATAGTTTATTAAAAGATGTAGCAGATATTTATTATTTAAAATATGAAGATATTGTTAAATTAGAGCGTTTTGCAAATACATCTGCTATGAATTTAATAAATGCTATAAATGTAACTAAAGATAACTCTTTAGATAAACTTTTATTTGGTCTTGGAATTAGGCATATAGGAAAAAAGGCTGCTAAAATACTTGCTAAAAATTACGATGATATATATAAAATAATGGAGGCAAGTATTGAAGAATTAAATAGTCTTCAAGATTTTGGATTAGTTATGGCAGAGTCTGTATATAGTTTTTTTAAAAAAGAAAAAACACATGAAATAATAGAAAAACTAGCTAAAGCTGGGGTTAATTTAAAAGGAGAAAAAGAAGAGTTGATTTCACACGTCTTAGATAATATGACTATTGTTGTAACAGGAACTTTTGAAGGATCTTCTAGAAATGATATAGTAAATTTGATAGAAAAAAATGGTGGAAAAACCTCAAATTCTGTTTCTAAAAAAACCAGTTTAGTAATTGCTGGGGAAAATGCGGGTAGTAAATTAACTAAAGCACAGGAACTTAGTGTTAGAGTCCTAAATTTAGAAGAATTTAAAAAAGAGTATATTAAGGATTAGGTTATAGTGTAAGAGGAAATATGGAAAATTTAGATGTTAAAGAGATATATTATCAAGAAAAGAATAATTTTGGTACAGAAATGATGTATAGTTTAAGTTTAGATAGTTTAGAAGAAAAAATTGTAATAGTAAATGATACCAAGAAAAGTAAAGTAAATAAATTAAGTTTAGATAAAACTACTTTTAAATTAAGGCAAATTCAAAATATTATACAAAATTATGAAAATAACTATATTTCAAAAGGATCATATGATGGTATAACATATAAGATAGTTGTAATAATGAATGATGGAAATATAAGGAAGATTATAGGTAGAAATAAGTTTCCAAATGATTTTAGTGAATTTAAAAAATTATTAAGTGGTGATTAATTTGAAAAAGAGTATATATGATAAGTATAATATTGAATTTGATAAGATTAGAGGTTTAATAGAGCCTTTTATTGTTGAATTTGAGGGAGAAGATAAAAAAGAAGAAATATCTAAAAGATTAGATAGAGTTGTTTTAAATAATTATTTTAATTTAAAAGATATTCAGAGATTTATTCAAAATAGTAAAAGTAAAAAAAGAAGAGCACTTTCTTTAGATTTTTTAGAACTTTTGGAAGAAGGTGTGAGTTTTAGTGAAGAAGATAAAAATAGGATGATATATGACGAAAGTTATTATAAAGAAAAAATAAGCTTTGAGCAGAGTCATTTGTTAAAAGAACTATTTGATTCTATTGATTGTACTTTTGTTGCGGAAAATTTTTCACCAATATATTCACTTTTTGAAGCTGAAGAAAACGGTGAGGAACTTTCGGAATATAGATTAAGTGAGCTAAAACGAAGGACATGTAAGGTTTTAAATGCACTAGGATAAGAAATAGATACTGATAATTATGAAGAAGTATTAGCTAGAGAAAGTTCTAAAGAAACTATATTAAAAGCTAGAAGTATAAAAGAAATTGCTTTAAATTTAAGAGATGAATATATACTTTTTGTATCTCAATTTCAAGAAGAAGAGCAATATTTTAAAGAATGTCAAAATATTCATGATGAATTACATTTAAGAGAAATCAAGTCTTTTTATAGGGATATTATCCCTTATGTTGATAAGCAGATGCAAGATAATATTAGAGCTGCCTTAAATGAGGATATTAATTCAAGTCTTAGTTTTTTAAGCAGTGTAGATAAAGATAGACTATATTTGAGTTTTACGCTTAGTTCTCCAGGAAAGATAGAAGCTTTTTCAGGAGAGAATATGGAAAAGGTAAAAGAAAACAACTCATATTTAGTAAAAAGCATATTACAAAAACAAGAACAGTATTTTGAAGTTTTTAAAAGAAGAAATCCAGGAGTTGAGTTAACGCCTCCTTCTGTGGATATGGTAGAGAAAATAGAATCTATAAGAAATAAACATGTAAAAAAAGTAGAAGATGAATATTTTTTAAGAACATCAAGTTATGAGAATTCAAAAAACTTAATTGAAGGCTTAGATTTAAAAGTAAATGATGAGTTTAATATAGAATCAATGAAAAATAATGTTATATGTTGTTCACCTAGCTACAGAGGATGTCTTGATGAAATAACAGAACAACCAGTTTGTTTAATAAATATGCCATTATATAATTTATCTTCAGGGTATATTGATAGTTATTTACTTCATGAAATCTTACATGCAGTTGAATTGACAAGTAGAAAAGTTGATGAGGATACATATGATTTTAAGAGTGGATTTGATTTTTTAGTTGAAATAGTTGATGATAAAAAAGATGAAGCAATTAATGAAGAAGAAAAAAGAGCGACAGAACTTTTTTCTGAAAATATACATCAAAGAAATACTATTGAAATTGTAACTAGAATGCATGAAAATGGAGTATATCTTTTTGATAATCCTTATACAGCCAAAGAAAGAGGGGGAACTTCTTATGAGCAACTTAATTTTGTTACGCAGCAATTTTATAGTCAGTTTAAAAAACAAATAAGTGAAGCTAGGTTTGAAAGTTCTATGGATTCTTTATTTGATCAAGTTGGAGAGGAAAATTTTTATAAATTAAATGATGTAGTTAATGAATATAGCAAGATACCATATTATACGATGTGTCAAGATTTAGCTGAAGGAAATAGAAGTGAATATGTTATTAAAAGAGAAAGATTGTTTGAGGAAAGTAAACAAATTGTTGATGATATGAAAAAAAGAATGAAAGGTAAATCAGAAATTGAAGGAGAAAATATTAGTATATAAAAGGATATAGAGATGAAGTTATTAATTGAGAATTTAAATAAAGATGACAAATATGTAGAGTTAAAAAATAAACTTAAATTAAAAAGTAGTATAAATAATTTTAGCACTATCGGTTTAACTGATAGTGCTAAGGCCATGTTTGTTTATAGTATTTCAAAGGAGTTAGACAAATCTTCTGTTATAGTTTGTCACAATGTATATCAGGCAAATAGAATAATTCAAGATTTAAAATTTTATAGTGATGATATAGAAATTATTTTTTTACCAAGTAAAAGTATAGAATATTATGATATTGAAACTGAAAGTAATGAAATTGAGACTCAAAGAGCATATGCTATTGAAAGTATTTTAAGTCAAAAACAAAATATTGTAGTTACTACAATAGACTCATTGTTACTTAATATGAATGCAAGATCTTCGTTTAATAAACTAGACTTAAGTATTAAAATAGGTGAAAAGATAAATGTAGAAGAATTTTTGAATAATTTAGTTGAGCTTGGATATGAAAGATCACAAATTGCCGAGGGAAAAGGTCAAGTAGCTGTACGTGGTGGTATAATAGACATATTTACTGTTAACAATGAATTGCCATATAGAATTGAGTTGTTTGGTAATGAAGTGGATAATATAAGGACATATGATCCTCTTACTCAAAGGAGTATAGATACTGTAAAAAAAGTAGATATTTCTTATGCTAAAACTAACCATATAACAAATAATAAAGTAAAAGAGATAGTAGATGCGTTAAATAAATTAATAGAAAGAGAAGATATTAATTCAGAGTTAAAGATAAACTTAATGAAGGATATAGAAAAACTTGAAAACAAAACATTAGAAAATGTTTTTGATAAATATTTTGAATTTTTTAAGAATTCTTCTGAAACTTTACTTGATTATTTAAAAGATTATAATATTTTTATAGATGAACCTTCAAAGTGTATAGAAAAAGCAAGAAATATAGTATATGAAAATGAAGAGTCTTTAAAGGTTTTTGCGTCAAGGAATTATATTTATTTACCGTATGCAAATAAATATTTGAATTTTGAAGATGTTTTAGAAAAATTATCCAAAATGAAAAATGTATATATGGAAAGAATATGTATAGATAATGATTTGCATAAGGGAAGAGAGTGCTATACTATTTATACAAGAGAAGAGGTTTTCTATAGAAATTCTATTGATACTTTATTAAATGATATAAAGGCTAATAATGAAAAGAATATTCTTTTTGTATTTCCATCAAAAAATAGAATTGAACAAATAAAAAACTATCTTATTGATAATAAAATTAAAGTACAAGTGTTAAATGATATAACAGAAATTGATAAATTCGAGTCAAGTAAAATATATATTGTTTTTGGTATTTTATCTTCTGGTTTTTCTTTAGATAGTGGAAATTTATATATAGTGGCTGAAAGTGTTAGTGGTGTGAATTATACAAAGAAAAAAAGAAAAAAGACTGAGTCGGAAGGGATTAAAATTAATGATTTTGAGGAATTAGAGATAGGAGATTATTTAGTACATGAAAATCATGGTATTGGAATATATAGAGGAATAGAAACTGTAAATGTAGAAAACACTTTAAAAGATTATATAAAAATTGAATATGATAAAAATGGTGCTATTTATGTACCAATTAATCAGTTAGACTTAGTTAAAAAATACGTATGCGATGATAATACTGTGCCTAAAATTAATACTCTTGGAACAAAGGAATGGAGTATAACTAAGAAAAAGGTATCTGAACATATAAAAAATGTGGCTAAGGAATTGATGATACTTTATGCAAAAAGAGAAAAATTAGAGGGATTTGCTTTTCCAAAAGATTTACCTTGGCAAAAGGAATTTGAAGACTCTTTTGAATATGAATTAACTGATGATCAAAAGCAAGCAGTTAGCGAAATAAAAGAAGATATGGAAAATCAAAAGCCAATGGATAGATTACTTTGTGGAGACGTTGGCTATGGAAAAACTGAAGTAGCTTTAAGAGCCGCTTTTAAAGCTGTAATGGGAGGAAAACAAGTAGCATATTTAGTACCTACTACAGTTTTATCGCTTCAACAGTATAGAACGTTTAAATCTAGGATGGAAAGTTTTGGAATCAATGTTGAAATGCTTAGTAGATTTAAATCAAAGAAAGAACAAAATATGATTTTAAAAGATTTAATAGATGGAAAGATAGATGTTATAGTAGGGACTCATAGATTACTTTCAAAGGATGTGTTTTTTAAGGATTTAGGGTTATTAATCATAGATGAAGAGCATAGATTTGGTGTAAAAGCTAAAGAAACTATTAAGATATTAAAAGAAACGGTAGATGTTTTATCTATGACAGCTACTCCTATTCCAAGAACCTTGCATATGTCAATGATAGGAATTAGAGGAATGAGTACGTTAACAGAGCCGCCAATTGAAAGACTTCCAGTACATACTTATGTTGTTGAATATGATGATAATGTAATAAAAAATGCTATAGAAAAAGAATTAGATAGAGATGGACAAGTTTTTTATATAAATAATCGAGTTAATAATATAGAAGAAATTACAGAAAAAATAAGGAGTATAGTACCATATGCTAAAGTATCATATGCACATGGTCAAATGGATCCAAAACAAATAGAAAATATAATGCTATCATTCATAAATCATGAAATTGATATTTTAGTATGTACTACTATATTAGAATCAGGAATAGATATTTCAAATGCTAATACAATAATTATAGAAGATGCTGATAAATTAGGACTCGCTCAGTTATATCAAATAAGAGGAAGAGTTGGAAGGTCGAGTAGACTTGCTTATGCTTATATAACGTATAAAAAGGATAAGCAGCTTTCTGAGATTTCTGAAAAAAGATTAAAAGCAATAAAAGATTTTACAGAATTTGGCAGTGGATTTAAAATAGCATTAAGAGACTTAGAAATAAGAGGTGCTGGAAATCTACTTGGAAAAGAACAACATCGGTCATATGGCTAAAGTTGGTTATGATATGTATTTAGCAATGCTTGAAAAAGCTATTAAATTAGAAAAAGAGGGGAAAAGTAAAGAATTAATTTTAGATGAAAAAGATGAAGTAAAAATAGATTTAAATGTATCTGCATATATTAGTGACACTTATATTAAGGATCCTATTCAAAAGATTTCTATGTATCAGAGAATATCTGATATAAAAGATAAAGAAGAACTAATGGATGTAGTAGATGAATTGTTAGATAGATATGGAAAAATACCAGATGAGACTGAGAATTTAATAAAAATTGTCGAAATTAGAAATTTAGCAAAAAAAATAGGTATAAAAAAGATTTTTCAATATGGAAATATCCTTAAAATAGAGCCAAATAATTTAAGAATTAATTTGACAAATTTAGCAAATAATGATATACTAGTTAATGTGCAGTTAGAATTAGAAAAATTGTTAAAAGAAAAGGGGAAAGTAAATGAGTAAAGAGAAAAAAGAAGTAGAAAGAAATGATGAAGAACTAAAAGAAGAAACAAAAAAGAAAACTACTAAGAACGATAAAAAAACTGAAAGTGTAGATAAAAAAGAAGAAAAGATTGAAAACGAAAATGAAATTAAAGCTTTAGAAAAAAAGATTAAAAAACCAAATACTGAAAAAATTGTAATAGCTTCTATTATTATAGGTGTTTTAGTTATAGCTTTTGGTTTGTTTGGATTTTATTATTACAATACTAATGCAAAGCCAGTTGCTAAATTTGATGGTGGTACAGTTACAACTTCAGATTTTACTGTTTATTACAAAACATTTGCCCCAATGCTTGAGTATTATGGTTATCCATCTTCTATAATACCAGAACAAATAGCTAATAAAGCTGGAATTGATAAAATAATATTAAAAGAAGCAAAAGAAGCTGGTGTTACATTGTCTGATGAAGATAAGGCTAAGGTGGATGAAATATTTGCAGATGAAGATCAAGTTCAACAATTTATTGATGAAGGTATAGATGTTGCAAAAATGAAACAATTGTACTATGATGATTATACAATAACAGCTTATATAGAAAAAATGAAAGAAGATGCAAAAGATGAAGATGTTATTGCATATATCAAAGAAAATTCAGGAGAAGATGCTGATCTATATGAATATGATACAAGCCATATATTATTTATGACAGTAGATTCTAGTGGTAATGAGCTATCTGAAGAAGAACAGGCCGAAGCAAAAACAAAAGCAGAAGCTGCTTTAGCTCGTGCTTTAGCTGGTGAGGATTTTGCTACTCTTGCTAAGGAATTATCTGAAGATACAGGAACTAAAGAAAATGGCGGACAATATACTATGTATATGGATGGAAATACTTATACTGAATATTCAGATGCGGTTAAAAATCTTGAAGTGGGTCAAATAACTACAGCTTTAGTAAAATCAGAAGCTGGATATCATATTATAAAATTGAATGCTAAAACTGAAAATGGAAGAGCTCATAACGATATTGAAAGAGAAGAATATGTTGATGAAACAATAAATAATTTGAGTGTTACCAAGAATCTTGAAATAGATAATGATTATTTATTAAAATTAGTTGAAAAGATAACTGGTGAGCCTGTAGAGACTGAAGAAGATACTACAACTACAGATGGTACTACTACAGAAGGAACAACAGAAGATACTACAAATGAGTCAACAGATACAACAACTCAAGAAAGTACAGATACAAGTACTGAGGATACTGCTCAGTAGTATTTATTGGAGATAGTATGGATAAGATAACTAGTAAATCTAATGAAAAAGTTAAATATATAAAAAGCTTAAATGATAAAAAATATAGACAAAAGTATGATATGTTTTATATAGAAGGTATAAAAGTTATCGAAGAAATTATGAAATCTAAAAAAGCGATAGACATTACGTTTATCGCTTATTCTAAAGATATTTTAATAAATTTAAATGGTGGTAAAGAACTGTTAAATAAGTTAAAGAAGATTAAAAACATTTCAATATATGAGCTTAGCAAAGAAGTTTTTGAGTATGTTGTAGAAACTAAAACACCTCAAGGAGTGTTGGCGGTAGTAAAAAAGAATAATAGTCAATATAAAGATATAAACAAAGAAGATAGTATTATTATTTTAGATAGATTGCAGGATTTACGGAAATATTGGAACAATAATACGAAGTGCTGAAGCGTTTAATATATCAAATATAATCTGTATGGAAGGAACAGCTGATGTATATTCGCCTAAAGTTGTAAGATCAACTATGGGTTCCATTTTTAGACAAAATATAATATATTGTAATTTCAATGAAAAAGAAGAGTTTGTAAAATTTTTAAAAGAAAATGGTTATACACTTTTTTCTACCGTTTTAGAAAAAAGTGACTATATTGAAAATATAAAATTTGATAAAAAAAATGTATTTATATTTGGAAATGAAGCAAATGGAGTGTGTGAATTTTTTAAAGAAGTATCTGATAGAAATATAAAGATTCGTATGAGTAATAAAACAGATTCTTTAAATGTTTCAGTCGCTGCTGGAATTGTTATGTATAAACATTATATTGAAAATTATAAATAAAAATTTATAAAAATTTATAAAAAAATGTATAATACATATTTTTTTGCTAATAATATTATTAAGTATATCGGTGGCGATATACGATATATAAATTGTTTAATTTTCTAGTTTTTTTGTAGAAAGTTTTACAACGAAAGTATAAATAAATATATTTCTTTTAATCATAATTTATTTTATTTGTATATTTTTTTAAAATTTACACAATATATAATTAGACAAATAATTTTTATTTGTTAGGAGGTTTAATATGAAGGCTTTAAATAGTATAATTTTAGCTTTAGTAATTATAGGTGCCATTAACTGGGGATGCGTGGGAATATTTGGTGTAGATTTAGTAGGTGCTCTATTTGGTGGTATGACTTCTGCTATGAGTAGAATTATATTTACATTAGTTGGTCTTGCGGGTCTTTGGGCATTCACTTTCTTTAATAAAGTCGATGAAGAACAAAGCTAAAATGATTAAAACCTAAAAAACCGATTATTCTATTAAAGAATAGTCGGTTTTTGAAATTAAAAGAGATTATTAAAAATTTCTAAAATCTTAAATTCATAAGTTATTTTTATATCTTTAGAATTTAATGTACAATCATTTAATGAATTAATACCAGGTAAAATTGTATTTAAATTTTCTAGGTTTTTTAAATTTTCTTTATTTGGAGCTATTAAAGACCAGATATTTTGACCATTACCTTCGCCAAGTATAATTTGTACACTGTTATATGTTCCTTCTTCCATATTTATTAAAATACTTTTCTTTTCATCATAATTAATTTTTCCTAGATTTAATGAAGCTTGATAGTTTAAATTATTATCTTTTATTGTTTTATTAGATATATTAAGTATATCTTGAACATTGTTTTCTATATTACTCATTACATTGGAATTGTCATATATATTCTTATTAATATTATTTATATAATTATTTACTTTTTCATATACTTTAAGTTTTGTTATTTGATCCTCAATACTATTACTATTTGCTACAACATGTAATCTTAGTAGATTTTCTTTATTAACGTTGTTATTATATAAATTTATAATTAACGTTAAATTTAAAATTATAAATAGTAATATCACAAAAAAAGGAAGAAGTTTATTTATTTTACTATTATGGTTAGATAAATTTTCATTTATTTTTTTTAACATAATTATTCACCTAAAATTATTATTGGTAATTATTTCTAAATAATACAAAAATTATATTAAAATTTTTGTATATAAAAAACATATAATAGCGTAAAAAGTAGAAACTCAAATTATGTCAAAAATAAATCTTAAAATTCTACAAAACAGTATAAAAATGTATAAAAGTCGAAATTGACTTTTGTTTTTTTAGGTGTTAAAATTAAGTTAGTTAAGGGGGAACTAAAGATGAGAAAAATTAGATTGTGTTGTTTTACTGTTAATTCTACTCATGCATGCATTATTGCAAATAATTTTATAAATAATGAATTAAAGAATGTAAAAGTTATATATATTAATGAAAAGAGTGAAAAAAGAAAATTAAAAAATATAATATCAAAATTTTATAAAAAAATGGACGATAAGTTATTTTATACTGAATGGTTAAATGAGAAAATTACTCATGACTACGTCAATGAGACATTTGTTTTTGTGGTAAATGGTAAAGAAGAATTTATTGAAAAGGTAAATAAATATTTAGAGATTAATGATGCTGTTGGTTATATTATTAATTGTTATGATATTTTTGATATAAAAATGGAAGTAAAAGATATTATAAATGCTCATGATTATTATATTAACACTACAGGCATTATGAAAAATGAGATACCTAATATATAATATAAAAAGATTATAAGTCAGTAATTTTTAAATTACTGATTTTTTTAGTTATCTTTTGACTTGTTAAATAGTTATATATGATGTATAATAATAAAAAAGGGGATTTTAATATGAAAACAATATTTAAATTAATAAAAGTTGTTTTTGTTGTTATAGTATTATTAGTTATAATTGTTGGTGGAGTAATTACGTATAATGGTTACATTCTTTATAAAGAAAAAACAAATGAAATATCTATAGAGCAAAAAGTTGAAAATATTAGGGGTCAAGACGACTATATAAGTTACGATGATATCCCAAAGACTTTTGTCAACGCTATTGTTTCAATAGAAGATCGCAGATTTTTTACACATAATGGTATAGATATTCAGTCTATTGGTAGGGCTATTATTACGGATATTTCAAAAATGGAGTTAGTAGAAGGTGGTAGTACTATTACTCAGCAGCTAGCTAAAAATATATATTTTACACAAGAAAAAAAGTTTACAAGGAAGGTAGCAGAAGTTTTTACTGCTTTTGATTTAGAAGAAAAATATTCTAAAGAAGAAATATTAGAATTATATATTAATATATTATATTTTGGTGATGGCTATTATGGAATATATCAAGCATCTAAAGGTTATTTTGATAAGGAACCAAAGGATTTAAACTTGTATGAAATAACTTTACTTGCTGGTCTTCCAAACGCACCTAGTGCATATGCGTTAAGTAATGAAACAGATTTATCTAAACAAAGACAAAACATGGTTATTGATGCTATGGTTGAAAATAACTGTATGACTGAAGAAGAGGCAAATGTATTAAAAAATAGTAATAATTAAAGATGGTATAATAGCCATCTTTTTTTATTCAATAAAAGGGTTTAAATAAAAATAGATAAAATAAAATTAGTATGGACAAAATAAAAAATATGAGATATACTAAAAATGTAAAATGTTATAATAAAAAACATAATAATCTTAGTTTTATTGTTTTAACAAGGAGGTTTATATGAAAAAACAAAAGAAAGGAATTAGCTTAATAGTATTAATTATTACAATAGTTGTAATTATAATATTAGCAACAGCTGTAATTTTAATAATGACAAATAATAACCCAATAGAAAATGCGAGAAAGGCAGTATTTCAAAATGATTTACAAGCAATACAAGAAAAAGTAAATGCATATTATCAAAGTAAATATGTAGAAAGTGAAGGTGAATATGAATCAGAGAGTTTTACAGGAGATTCTATGGTTGCTAAATTTCCAAATACCGAAAAGTATAAAGATAAAATAGAAATAATAAAAGGAGAAGTTATATTAACAAATAAAGCAACTGAAGAAGAAATTTTGTGGGCAGAAGAAATTGGAATATTGGCAATAAATAAATGGGACGGAAGTATAGATACAGCATGGTATTATGATAATCCTGGAGCAAATAGTTTTGAAATATATACTGCAAGTGAATTGGCAGGTCTTGCAGAAATTGTAAATAAAAATATAGATAGCTTTCAAGGAAAGACTATTAACTTAAAGGAAGATATAGATTTAAATAATATAGAGTGGACACCTATAGGTGTAGATATTGATGATAGTAATGTCTTTTTTAGAGGGAAATTTGATGGAGAAAAACATATTGTTTCAAATATGAAAATAACTGAAAAAAAAGGAAAAGACATTCCTAGTGCATTGTTTGGTTGTATTTGGCAAATATCTGGCTATAATGATGAAGTTTATGTTAAAAATATTATAGTTAAAGACTCAAGGATAGTTGGCAAAGATGCTGGATGCATTGTTGGAAGCTTATGGAATGATAATCATTCTAACGATTTATGTTATGTTGAAAATTGTGCTAGTATCAATAATTATATAGAAGGAAGTTATTCAGCTGGAGGAGTAGTAAATAATTTATTGGATGCAAAAGTTATAAATTGTTATAACACATCAGATATAGTATGTACCTATAATTCTATTGTAAATATAAGTAGTACTGATGGAATGGCAGGTGGAATAGAAGCTGGTTGTATTGATGAAGGGAAAATAATAAATTGTTATAATACAGGAGATATAACAGCTTATGGATGTTATGCAGGTGGAATAGTAGGGGGATGTAGTATATATACAATATTTAATTGTTATAATGTGGGAAATATTACTGGTATGGAAAATTATACTGGAGAGATAATAGGTTATGCACAAGGATCAGAAATAAGAAATTGTTATTATTTAAATGGAAAAATAGATATAGGAACAAAAGAAGTGTTTGATCCAAGTTATGGAGAAATATGTGAAACAATTGCAATAACAGAAAGTGATTTGAAATTAGAAGACGCAATAAATAAATTAAATAAAAATGGATATAGTGAATATAAACAAGATACAGATAATATAAATAGTGGATATCCAATATTAAATTGGCAGTAGTTATATAAAATATAGTTATTATTTTTGTAATAAATACTTTTTAGTCATATATACAATATATTTATATAATGAAAAAAATAAGTTTAACTTGACTTTAATGAAACTATAGTATAAAATAGAATAAAATAGTAATGATTACTATTTTTGAAGGGAGATATAATATTAAATGAAATATTCTAAACAAAGAGAAGTTATACTAGAATATTTAAAGTCTGTTTCGAATCATCCAACAGCTGAGATGGTATATAATGATATAAGAGAAAATAATCCTAACATAAGTCTTGGAACTGTTTATAGAAATCTAAACAAACTCTCTCAATGTGGAATGATAACAAGATTAAAATTTGCAAATGATAAAGATAGATTTGATGGAGAAACAGGACATCATTATCATGGAATATGTACTAAATGTGGAAATATTGAAGATATTTTTGTTGATTATTTTTTTGATATTGATAAAAAAATAGAAAGTAAAAATAGTACACTAAAAGTAATATCTCATGATATAATATTTAATATTATATGTTCAAATTGTAATAAAAAATAAGGGAGGAATAAAGATGGATTTAAAAGGATCAAGAACAGAAGCTAATTTAATGGCTGCTTTTGCAGGAGAATCTCAAGCAAGAAACAAATATACTTACTATGCATCACAAGCAAAAAAAGATGGATATGAGCAAATCGCTGCTATATTTGAGGAGACTGCAAATAACGAAAAAGAACATGCTAAAATGTGGTTTAAGCAATTACATGGAGGAAAAATTCCTTCAACACTTGAAAACTTAAAAGATGCAGCAGCTGGTGAAAATTATGAATGGACAGATATGTATGCTGAATTTGCTAAAGTTGCAAAAGAAGAAGGATTTGATCATATTGCATATCTTTTTGAAGCTGTTGGAAAAATAGAGAAGGAGCATGAAGAAAGATATAATAAATTAATTTCAAATATTGAAGAAGGTAAAGTATTTGAATGTGGAGAAGTTAAAATGTGGAAATGTAGAAATTGTGGACATATCCATATTGCTGTAAATGCACCTGCTGTATGTCCAGTTTGTGCTCATCCACAATCATATTTTGAAATAAAAGCTGAAAATTATTAATATAAATTTAAGAAAATAGTATTTATATTAGTAGGAGGTATTTATGAATATAGAATTTTTATATTCAAAAAATGAAGACAGATTAATAGAAATAGTTAATATAAATGGTGATGAAAGTGTATCTATTTCTGGTTTTGAAAGACTAGTTCCAAATACTGTAGATGCAGCTAAAGAAAAACATGTACCAGTTATAAGATTAGAAGATGACAATATATTATATATACAAGTTGGAGAAGTTTTACACCCTATGACTTCTGATCATCTTATATCAAAATTATATATAGTTACAGATAAAGGTGATTTAATTAAAAAAGTTTTAACTGATACAGATAAACCTGAATTAACTGTTGATATAAAAGATGCAAAGAAAGTTGATGTATATGCATATTGTAATTTACATGGACTTTGGAAAACAAGTATAGAAATATAGACTAAAAAATAACTTAAATATGAATGTATTTAGGTTATTTTTTGACTTTATTTTATTAGTATGTTATAATAAATTTTAATTGATATAAAAGTATAGAGTTTCATATTTGGAGAAAGGAGTTTTTTCATTATTAAAAAAATATTAAATGAGTGTAGGCTTTGTTAGATTTTAGGAGGTCAATATGAAAAATAATGAAATAGAGTATTTATTTAGTGATGGAAAGCGGACATTAGATGTTATTTTGGATGTAAAAGTGGTTCCAAAAGAAGTAAGAGATCGTTTTTATTCTATTATGCCAAATTATATTAGATATAATAGATTTAGACTAGTTGAATTTTTTTACGAAGAACTAATAAGAAAAAATAAAGGGACTCTAGAATGCATTGTGTTTGTGGTAAGAAAGAAAGAGTATTTTGGGAAGTCAGCTTATGATGAATTAAAAGCAAATTTGAGTAGATATGCTTTAGAAAAAGGTATAGACGTTATCTGAATTTAGAGTGTCAGAGTTAATAGTAGAATTGATTATTAACTCTGACATTTTTTGTAAATAATATTATAAAAATATATTGAAAAAAGATAATGTTTGATATATAATCGAATAATAAGAGAGGTATAAAATGGAAACTATAGTTGAAAGACTTGTTTTAGAACTTGGAATAAAAAGGAAACAAGTTGAAAATACCATTAAATTAATTGAAGAGGGAAATACAATTCCTTTTATTGCAAGGTATAGAAAAGAAGTTACTGGAAATCTTGATGATGAAACTCTTAGAAATTTTAATGATAGATTAACATATTTGAAAAACTTAGAAGATAGAAAAAAAGAAGTAATTAATATAATAGAAGAACAAGGTAAATTAACAGAAGAGTTAAGAAAAAATATTGAAAATGCTAGCATATTAAATGAAGTAGAGGACTTATACTTACCATATAAGCAAAAAAAACGAACAAGGGCTACCATTGCTAAAGAAAAAGGATTACAAAAACTGGCTGAAATTATATTAATTCAAAGAAAAAATGAAAAACCTATAGAAGATTTAGCAAACTTATTTATTAATAATGAAAATGGTATAGAAAATATTGAACAGGCAATTAGTGGTGCTTGTGATATTATTGCAGAAGATATTTCAGAAAATGCATACTATAGAAAAAATATAAGAAGAATCTCATATATAACAGGAAAGATTATTTCTACTGCAGTTAATAAAGATGAAAAAACAACTTATGATATGTATTATAACTTCTCTCAAGAGTTAAATAAAATTCCATCACATCGAATTTTAGCAATAAATAGAGGTGAAAAGGAAGAGGTACTAAAAGTAAAAGTTGAAGTTGATGAAGAACAAATTATCGATTTTTTAGAAAGCAAGATTATCAAAAAAAATAGTCCTTATGATGAAATTTTAAAAGATACAATTAAGGATTCATATAAAAGGTTAATAAAACCATCTATAGAAAGAGAAATAAGAAGTGAGAAATTTGAGGAGGCTTCAGAAAAAGCAATAAAGATATTTGGTGTAAATTTGAAAAATTTAATAATGGGAGCTCCACTTAAAGGACTTACAATAATGGGATTTGATCCGGCTTATAGAACCGGATGTAAAATAGCAATAATAGATGAAACTGGAAAACTATTAGATTATACAACAATTTATCCAACTGAACCCCAAAATGATATTAAAAGTTCTACTAATACTTTATTAGATTTAATAAAAAAATACAAAGTTAATATGATATCCATTGGAAATGGTACTGCATCTAGGGAGTCTGAAAGTTTTGTTTCAACGGTTATTAAAGAAGCTAAGAAAAAGCTTAATTTAGATGTATATTATACTATAGTGAGTGAGGCAGGTGCTTCTGTATATTCTGCATCTAAACTTGCTACTAAAGAATATCCAGATATAAATGTTTCAATAAGAGGAGCAATTTCTATAGCAAGAAGACTTCAAGATCCCATGGCAGAGCTTGTAAAAATTGATCCTAAGAGTATAGGAGTAGGACAGTATCAACATGATGTTAATCAAAAAAGACTTTCGGAAGCTTTATCAGGAGTAGTCGAAGATGCAGTAAATAGCGTAGGCGTTGATATTAATACTGCAACCCCATCTCTTTTATCATATGTATCTGGAATTAATAGTAGTGTTTCTGAAAATATAGTAAAGTATAGGGAAGAGAATGGAAAGTTTAAAAATAGGAAGGACATACTAAAAGTACCAAAATTGGGTAAAGTTTCATTTGTACAATGTGCAGGCTTTTTGAAAGTTCCAGAATCAAATAATATATTAGATAATACGATGGTTCATCCAGAGTCTTATGAAGTAACACAAAAGCTCATAGAGAAATTAGGATTTGATATAAAAAAAATAGATAATAATACAATTTATAAGATTAACAATAAATTGGCTAATATAAATGTAGAAGAGACTGCTAAGGAACTTGAAATTGGAATTCCTACATTAGAAGATATAATTTCAGAATTAAAAAAGCCAGGAAGAGATCCAAGAGATGACTTACCAAAGCCAATATTGAAAAGTGATGTGTTAAATATAGATGATTTAAAAGAAGGTCTTATTTTAAATGGAACTGTAAGAAATGTTACTGCATTTGGAGCTTTTGTAGATATTGGTATAAAAAGTGATGGACTTGTACATGTATCACAATTAAGTGATAAATACGTAAGAGATCCAATGGAAGAGGTTTCTGTTGGCCAAGTTGTAAAGGTAAGAGTGATAGGAATTGACAAAGAGAGAGGCAAGGTTAGTCTTAGTATGAAAGATACTAGTGAAGTATAAATATATGAGGTGGTATAATGATAGAATGGTTTAAGGAAACTTTTAGCTTTGTTGATGGCGAACTTCTTATGATGATTGGTATTGCCATAATGGCTATAATACTTTTAAAGCTTATTTTTAAAGCTTTATATAGATTTAGAGTTTTAAAAGTTCTAGTTTTTGTTTTAGTATTTGGAGGATTAACATGGATGGCTTTACATTATGTTGAGACTCACAAAGATTTATTTAATAATGAGACTAGATTCTACGTATATGGTAAAGCTGGTTTTATTAGTACTACTGTAAGAACTTTTGAAATGGATTCAACAAAATCAAATTTGTATAAAGGAGGTAGTGGAAGAGTTGTAGTAAAAGTTCCTGTTGGGACAAAGATTTTATCATCTGAAAGAAGTAATAAAGAAATTAAATTGGAAGATTTAAAATCAGGTGATATTTTACAAGTATACTGTAAAGAAAGCACACTTACAGATAGTGATAGTGAATTAACTGCAGTTAAAATTGTAAGGAAATATCAAAACTAAGGGGGAAGATATATGGAAAGTGTGAAAAAGCATATTAATAATATAAGGATATTATTGATTGTTACTTTCATTTTTGCTATTATGTTAATTGCTTCGAATATAAATGCTAGTTCATATAGTATTGATGATTATAGAATTGATGCTAAAATAATGGAAAATGGTAATATGCATGTGGAGGAATATTTAAAGTATCATTTTAATGAAAGTATGAATGGTGTGTTTAGGGATATACTATATAAATATACTTTTAATGGCCAAAGTGATGATCTTAAAGCTACTTCAGCAAGATATCAAGCTGGAGAAATTTCAAATTTAAAAGTTTATACTTCTGATCAAAGTTTTAATGCTTTAGAAGAATCTACTTTAGGTGAAGAAACTTCTGTTTCTAATGGAATGGATGGGATTTATACTATAACTGAGAATTTAGATGATGGTTATAGGAAAAATATAAAAGTTTACTCACCTGTAAGTTCTGGAAAAAACAAGTACATTAAATATGAGTATGATATAGAAGATGTTGCAGTAAAATATAATGATGCTGGTGAAATTTATTGGAACTTTTTAGGTGCTGATTGGGAGTGTAAAATTGATAATTTAGAAATAAATGTTACATTTGAAAATCAAACAACCAGTCCTGAAAATATAAAAGTATATCCACATTCATATACTAAAAATATAACATCCAAAGTAGATAATAATAATATATACATTAATGCTACTGATATTAGTAGTAATATGGCAGTAGATGTTAGAATTGTGTTTCCATATGAAGTATTGACATTTGCAAAAAAGACTATAAATGAAGATTATGACTATACATCTCTAAAGGAAATAGAAGATACTATGACTCAAGGAAGAAATAGATATTTTCTATCAAAAAATTTATCAGTTATAATATTTATTGCTGGAATAGTTGGTTTGATTGTTATAATAGTTGAAGCAAATAAGATAGTTAGTAAAGGAAAGAAAAAAGGGAAAAAACTTGAAATTTATACAGATATATTAGATAAATATTCACTAGGAGAATATAGTTGTATTTTAAATATGTATGGTGGATATAGCAATTCTAATTTACTTTTAGCAACAGTTTTAGACTTATCAGATAGAAAATATATAATAATGGAACCTGAAAAAAAATTAAAAAAGAGTAAATTTGATAAAATAGAGTATAATTATAATTTAAAACTAAATAATGATATGGATTATTCTACTTTAAATGAATATGAATTAAATATTATTAATTATTTATTTAATGGAAAAATAGGAAATATAACTAATATCACTAACTTTAAGTATACAAATTTTGAGCTTAATGAAAGATTAAAGGAATTATCAAAAAATTCTGTGAGAATTATGGAATATAATAAATATTGTATGGCAGAAAATGCAGAAGTTACAAAGAGGATATATAATAGCGTACCAAAAGGTTTAATTAAGTTTGTAGTAACATTTGTAATAATATTTATAGCATTATTTATAATTAATTTATTTGTAATTTCGCCAGTTATTTCGGATTCTTCATTAGTACTTGCTATGTTTAGTATATTTATAGGTATATTTGCCGCTGTATTTACTTCATCTGCTAAAAGTTTAAAAGAAGAATATTTAGATGATTATAATAAGTTGATGGGATTAAAGAAATATTTAAAAGAATATAGTACTTTAAAAGATAGATATCCTATAGAGTTAGTTTTATGGAATAGATATTTAGTTTTTGCTGCTTTATTTGGAATAGCTGATAAAGTTGGAAAAGAGTTTAAAGAAGAATTGATAGCAAAAGGATATGATGAAGATCATATATATATGGTGTATCCATATATAGGAATGTCTATATATTCGCCACAAATTAATCAGTCATTTGCCTCATCTACAGGATCTAGTTCTTCTGGAGGATATTCTGGAAGTGGATCAGGTGGAGGTGGCGGCCGGAGGCGGCGGTGGCGGAGCCTTTTAAAAATGAAGTATAATAATTGAAAAAATGTAAATTATATAAATATAGGAGGTTTAATATGAGTAAAATAAAAGTTGCCCAATATGGTTGTGGGAAAATGTCTGTATATACTATGAGGTATGTATATGAAAAAGGTGCTGAAATAGTGGCTGCCTTTGATATTGATGAAAATAAATTTGGTAAAGATATATCTGCTTTAATGGGCGGAGAAGAAAAAGGTGTAAAAATTTCTAATGTAAAAGATGCAGAAGAGATATTATCTCAAACTAAACCGGATATTTGCATTATAACTACAATGAGTTTATTTAAAGACGTATATGACGCTTTTGAAATTTGTGCTAAACTTGGAATAAATGCTATTTCAACTTGTGAAGAAGCTTTCTTCCCAATTAATTCAAATCCTACTTTGACAAAAAAATTAGATGAGCTTGCAAAGCAAACAGGTTGTACTTTAACAGGTGCCGGATATCAAGATATTTATTGGGGAAATTTAATAGCTACAATAGCTGGTTCTACACATAAAATAACAAAAATAAAAGGAAGCTCAAGTTATAATGTAGAAGATTATGGTATAGCTTTAGCTAGAGCACATGGTGCAGGACTTTCTTTGGAAGATTTTGAAAAAGAGGTTGCATCTGTTGATAAAGTTACTGATGAGGAAAGACAAAGAGTAATTGAAGCTGGGGAGTACTTACCTTCATATATGTGGAATGTTAATGGTTGGTTAGCTGCAAAGCTTGGTTTAACTGTAACACATCAATCACAAGTAACAATTCCTAAAACGCATGAAACAGATTTAAATTCTTCAACTTTAGGAATGGTAGTTAAAGCGGGGGATGCAACAGGAATGTCTGCAGTAGTAACAACTGAAACTAAAGAAGGAATAACAATTGAATCTGAATGTATTGGAAAAGTATATGCACCAGATGAATTTGATAAAAATGAGTGGACTATATATGGAGAACCTGATACAACTGTTGTTATAAATAAACCATCCACTGTTGAGCTTACCTGTGCAACTATAGTAAATCGTATACCTGATGTTATTAATGCAAGAGCTGGATTTGTACCTACTGAGGAAATGCCAGTTTTAGAGTACAGAACAAAAAGTTTAGATTCTTATTTAAAATAGTATATTTTAAAATAACGTATAAAAAGCTTAGTTTTTTATTAAACTAAGCTTTTTAGTGTATTTAAAATTTAATAAACAACAATGTAAAATAATATTGTTTTTACATTACATCATCAAGAATATTTCCTAAATCGTAAAAATTACCACCTTTGTTAAATGCAATGCTAGTTACCCAACCAGGACCACCATTAGAGTCCACTGTGGCACGAACATTAACAGTTTGAATAGCTATGATATTTGAAACGCCTGATACTTGTTTAAAGTCTGCAAAATTATTATTTTTAGCAGCATTGTTAAGATTTAAATACTCAACTGTTCCATCTTCCATTATGCAGAATATTGTTTCACCTTGTACAGATTGTCCAAAACCACCTATACACATAGTTTCAACTTTTTTATTAAAAGTATGTGTTTCGTTTTTTGTCCCAGTAGCATTTGTCACATTTCCATAAACATTTTTAAATGTATCTAAGTTAACATTTACTGTGATTGTTTTATAATCACCACTTAATGATGCACTAACACCATAATTAGTTTGATTTATAAAATTAGCTTTTGAGTATGTTATATTACTATCCTTTTTGTTTAAGCAATTTGTTGTATCAACGTTTAAAACACCATATTTTTCTACAATTTTTTCTACTTCTTTAATTTCAACATTTGTTTTTGAATCTTCTGATATTTCACTAGTTTCATTTGATGCAGAATTTTGTAATTCAGCCGATTTAGCTTCTAATTCTTTCTTTTTTTGATTCGCATCAATACTGCCAAACATCCTGCAATTATTGTGGTTATAACAAATATTGTTATATACACATTTTTTCTTTTATTATCCATATATAAAACCCCTCCTATATTTATATAACTAGTTTACAATATATAAAATTTAATAAGTTTTAAAAGTATATAGAATGAATGATTTTTAATAAAATTATGTAAAACATTGCATTTGTTAGTACTATATGTTATAATATTTATATCTTATTTTATATATTTTTCTAGATTTAGGAGGAGATTATATTATGAAAAATCGGAAGTTTGCAATTATAAGTGCTATTGTATGTTTAATTATTATTGGAATAATATTTTTACTGATTAGATTAAACAACAATGGTATGAAACAGTGGTATAGTCCTATTATTGATGTAACGGATATTCACACTATTTATACAGAGACAAATGAAACAAAAACGCTTCAGGAATTAGAAGAGAAGTTACAAAGTAAAAAGATATCATATAAGATTGAAAATAAAAAACTTGATACGGGAATTTTTTCTTATAATATTGTAGATCAAGATGCGGTGGTAATTTCTAAAGATAATGAACTATTTAAAAAATTTGACTATATTGATCAAAGAGATCTATCAAAAGTTAAAGTTAGTGTAGATTATAAGGAAGGAAAAAAGAATGAAGTAATTAAATATGGTGATTTAGAATTAAAAAATGGTAAATATTATATTCATAATTACGAAACAATTGGAGCATATGCATCAATTATATTCATAATTTTTATATATGTATTTGCATTTAATATTTTAAAGCGCAGAAATAGATAATGTGAAGATAAGGATTGGTTTTACAAGTTAAAGCCAATCTTTTTGTATATAAATAAAAAATGTAGTATATTGACAAACGCATGTTCATGATGTATAATATATTCATTAATATGGAGTGTATTATTATGAATGATAAATTAATTATAAAAGGGGCAAAAGAACATAATTTAAAAAATGTAAATTTAGAAATTCCAAGGGATAAGTTAGTGGTATTTACAGGGCTTTCAGGTTCTGGTAAATCATCGCTTGCTTTTGATACAATTTATGCTGAAGGACAACGTAGATATGTAGAATCTCTTTCTTCTTATGCTAGGCAGTTTTTAGGTTTGATGGAAAAGCCAGATGTAGAATTAATAGAGGGGCTTTCTCCGGCAATTTCTATAGATCAAAAAACTACTTCAAAAAATCCTCGTTCTACTGTTGGAACAGTAACAGAAATATATGATTATTTAAGGTTACTATATGCAAGAGTTGGAATTCCGCATTGTCCAAATTGTGGAAAACGAATAAGAAAACAAAGTGTAGATGAAATAGTAGATCAAATTATGGAAATGGATGAAGGAACTAAAATACTTGTGTTAGCACCGATTATACGTGGTAAAAAAGGTGAACATGTAAAAGTATTAGAACAAGTATTAAAAGATGGCTTTGTTAGATGTAGAATTGATAATCAAATGTATGATTTATCTGAAGGAATTCCTGAGTTAAATAAACAACAAAAACATAATATTGAAGTAGTTGTAGATAGATTAGTTATTTCAGAAGATATAGTAAAGAGATTATCTGATTCTGTAGAACTTTCTTTAAAACAAGCTAATGATTTAGTAATAATTGCCAAATTAGATGGGGAAGAACAACTATTTTCACAAAATTATTCTTGTCCGGATTGTGGTATTAGTTTAGAAGAGTTAACTCCAAGAATGTTTTCGTTTAATAGTCCATTTGGTGCATGTCCTTCTTGTATGGGACTGGGAGAGTTATTAAAAATTGATATTGATAAAATTATGCCAGATAAAAGTAAGAGATTAAATCAGTACGGTGCAATACAAGGATGGTCTGGTGGAGGTAGTATAATTGATACTATAAGTGGTATGTATATAAAAGGATTATGTGAACACTATAGTATAGATCCTAATACTAAGCTCAAAGACTTACCAAAAGATTTTATGAATATCTTACTTTATGGAAGTGGAGAAGAAAAAATTAAATTTGAACATAATAGCAAAACTGTATCAAGAAAGTTTGAGGCTGAATTTGAAGGAGTGATTAACACTTTAGAAAGAAGGTTTTCAGAAACGAAATCTCCTGCAATGAAAACATATTATGAGACTTTAATGTCTACGACACCTTGTACAACATGTAATGGTGCAAGACTAAAAAAGGAAGTTTTGTCTGTAAAAATTGGTGGATTAAATATTCATGAATTATGTAATAAAAATATATTAGCTATTAAAGAATTTGTAAATAAAGTATATAATGATAAGATGTCCAATAAAGCTAAAAAGATTTCTGAACAAATTATAAAAGAATTAAATAGTAGATTACAATTTTTAATTGATGTTGGGTTAGATTATTTAACTTTATCTAGGGCATCTGGTACTCTTTCTGGAGGAGAAGCTCAAAGAATTAGGCTTGCAACTCAAATTGGTTCTGGACTTACAGGAGTATTATATATACTTGATGAGCCAAGTATTGGACTACATCAAAGAGATAATGAAAAGTTACTTTCATCATTAAAAAAGATGAGAGATTTAGGTAACACTTTAATTGTAGTTGAACATGACGAAGATACAATGAGAGAGTCTGATTTTATTGTTGATATTGGACCAGGACCGGGAGTACATGGAGGAAATGTTGTATTTGCTGGTAGTCCAAATGAAATAGTAAATTGTAATGATTCTATAACGGGAAAATATTTAAGTGGAAAATTAAAGATTGAGGTCCCTAAAAATAGAAGAAAACCTCAAAATGGATATATTGAAATAAAAGGAGCAAAAGAGCATAATTTAAAAAATATTAATGTGAAAATACCAGTAGGTTCATTTACTTGTGTGACTGGTGTTTCAGGGAGTGGTAAATCAACTCTTGTTAATGAAATATTATATAAGGCTGTGGCTAACAAATTAAATAATAGTAGAATACGAGCTGGAAAACATAGTAAGATTACAGGACTTGAAAAGATTGATAAGATTATTAATATAGATCAGTCCCCAATTGGTAGAACTCCACGTTCTAATCCTGCAACATATACAGGAATGTTTGATGCTATAAGAGATATATTTGCGTCTACAAATGAAGCTAAAATCAGAGGATACCAAAAAGGAAGATTTAGTTTTAATGTTCATGGTGGTAGATGTGAAGCTTGTTCAGGAGATGGAATAATAAAAATAGAAATGCATTTTTTACCAGATGTATATGTACCTTGTGAAGTTTGTAAAGGAAAAAGATATAATAGAGAAACTTTAGAGGTAAAATATAAAGGTAAAAATATAAGTGATGTATTAAATATGACTGTTGAAGAAGGATTAGAATTTTTTAAGAATATTTCTACTATCAAAAATAAGTTGCAAACACTTATGGATGTGGGACTTGGTTATATAACTTTAGGGCAACCTTCTACAACCTTATCTGGAGGAGAAGCTCAAAGAATTAAATTAGCAACCGAACTTTCTAAAAGATCGACTGGACAAACGTTATATATACTAGATGAGCCTACTACTGGTTTACATATGGCTGATGTACACAAACTAATTACTATCTTACAAAGATTAACAGATTCTAATAATACATTAGTTGTAATTGAACATAATTTAGATGTTATAAAATCTGCTGATTATATTATAGATCTAGGTCCAGAAGGTGGAGATAGAGGAGGAACAATAGTAACTTGTGGTACACCTGAACAGGTAGCAAGTTGTGAAGAAAGTTATACGGGAAAGTTTCTAAAAAAATTGTTATAAAGAAGATTAAATTTAATTAGTCTTCTTTTTTATGTAAAAATGTTATTACCATAATAATAAAAAAAATATTATAGTTGTTGTATATAAAGAATTATATAATATATAATATACTTTATAAATTTAAAATATAGGTGGTAGTAGTGAATCAAAGAAAAGGAATAAGTTTAATTATATTGGTAATAACAATAGTTGTTATAATAATATTGGCAGTAGCTGTATTATTAAATGTAATCAAAAATAATCCGGTCGAAAATGCAAAAGAATCCACTTTTAAAAACGATATAAAAACATTTAATGAACAACTTATGCTATATGTTTCAAATAAAACTCTTAGTAATGATGGTCAATATGATAAAAAGAAATTAAATGCAACGAAAAATGAACTTTATGAACGGTGGAGAAAAAATTGATGGGAGAACAATTATAGATGTCCTAGGTGACGTTCCTAAAAAATATTTAAATAGTATTGCCATATGTAATGGTAAGCTTATATATACAGGAGAAGATGATGTGGAATTAAAATACTTTAAAGATGTAGGTATAGCAACAGATGAACAATTACCAATAGGATATACTAGACTTGAATATATTCAAGGGAGTGGAGCATCTAATACTGTTAGTGATCAGTATATAGATACAAAATACGTAGCAACTTCTAATTCTTGTGTTGAGATAGATTATGAGTATTCACAGCAAACTAACGCGTATAAAGTGGCTATTGGTGCATATGGAAATTCAGTTTCAAACAGTTCTTTTTCGATTGGAGTTAATAATGCTGATAATGGAAGTTTTGCAACATATAAATATGGTTCTGGAAATGTAATAACAGACTTTGTTGTTAATAGTAACAGTAGGATTGTAGCAAAATTATCAAAGGAAGGATTTTATATAGATGATAAATTAATTAATAATGTTTCAGAAAAAAATTTTGATACTAATCAATCTTTTTATATATTAGCAGTGAATAATAATGGAACTTTATTAAAAGAAGCTGCAGGTAATATAAAAATATATAATTGTAAAATATACGAAAATAATGTATTAGTAAGAAATATGGTGCCTTGTTATAGAAATTGTGACAATATAGTTGGTATGTATGATACAGTAAATAATGTATTTTACACTAATCAAGGAACAGGGGAATTTATAAAAGGTATGGAGTTTTAATTTTTTTACTAAAGAAACATATAAACTAAGTATAAAATTGAAAAATAAAGGTAAGAGGGCATTTCTCTTACCTTTTATGTAGTTATTATGTGCTATATATATTAGCAACAACAACAGCAAAGAACTATGATTATTAAAATAATCCATATGCAGCAACAATTTCCGCCACCGAATAATCCGTTATTGCATCCGCATCCGCAACCATTATTGCATCCACATCCGCATCCGCATCTTTCATCCATCATTTAATTCACCCCTTTGCATGTAGCTCCTATTAGAAAATAGGAGATGAACTGTCTAACTCAAAGAAAGTATCGACGTTCAATGGTCTAGATGAATTATCTCTAAGAGGTCTACAGTTGAAAAATATTGCTATTAGTAATGCAAACCATATACACGAATTATCTTTGCACATATATAACACTCCTTTAATTAGAAAAGTTTGAAGATTTTTTCTATCTTACTTTTCTAATTTAATATACTATATTCATATTTAATTTAAATGGTTACATTAAAAAATAAAATTACCATTATTTCATTTACTAAATGTTATATGCATGTTATAATTAGATTAATAATAAAGGTTAATAAAGTCATATATATGTATATATAAAGATATTTAAAAAGGAGAGAAGTTTTTGAAGAAAAATGATGTTTCAAAATTAGAAATAATAGATAATGGAATGAATTTTGAAGGTATAGCAAAAAATAATAATATGGTTGTTTTTGTTCCTGGAGCTATTATAGGGGAAACCGTTTTAGCAAAATTTATAAAAGTAAATAAAAATTATGCTATAGCTAAAATAGAACAAATGATAACAGAAAGTAGATATAGAGTAAAACCTTTTTGTGACGTGTTTGGAAAATGTGGTGGTTGCAGCAGTCAACATATAGAATATGATATGCAATTGATATTAAAAAGTAAGCTTGTAAAAAATTTATTTGATAAACAAAAATTGAAATATCCTAAAATAGAGAACACTGTGGGAATGGGGCTTCCATATTACTATAGAAATAAAGTACAGTATCCAATGAGGCAAGATAGTAAAGGAAATTCTAAAATTGGATTTTACTTAAAAAGAAGTCATAATGTAATATATAATAATTGTTGTTATATACAAAATAGAGTTATAGATATATTGGCCAAGGAATTGTCTGAGGATTTGATTAAATCTGGTTTTAAAGGATATAACGAAGAAGATAACAGTGGTGATATAAGACATTTACTAATTAGAAGAGGGTATCATACAAAAGAAATAATGGTAGTAGTTATTGTAAATAAAGAAGAGTTAGTTTATGATAGCAAATTGATTGATATATTAAAGAATATAGTAAGAAAAAATGAATGTATTAAGAGTGTATTTATTAATGTAAATGAAAATAATACTAATGAAATATTGGGGGATAAGTTAGAACATATACTAGGTGATGAGTATATTAGTGATTATATAGGAGATTTTAAATTTTTTATTTCTCCAAAATCTTTTTTTCAAGTTAATACCCTTCAAGCAGAGGTGTTATATTCTGTATTAAAAGAATCGTTATTAATAAATAAAGATGAAGTTATATTTGATTTATATAGTGGTGTTGGATCAATAGGTATTTTTTTAAGTAAAGAGGCAAAGAAAATATATGGTATTGAGATTGAAAAAGAGGCAGTTAAGATGGCTAATCTAAATATTATAGAGAATAATGTCACAAATGCCGAGTATATTGCAGGAAGTGTAGAGGATAAAATAGAAGAGTTTAAAATACGAAATATAAAACCTGATATTATTGTTGTTGATCCACCAAGAAAAGGATTAGACGAGAAGAGTATTAAATATATTTTAGCTTTTAATCCTAAAAAAATAGGATACGTTAGTTGTAATCCGGCAACTTTAAGTCGAGATTTAAAGTTACTTGAAAGTAAATATGAGATAAAAAAAGTAGTTCCAGTAGATATGTTTCCATTTACTGAACACTGTGAAGTGGTAACAACTCTGGAATTGAAAAGATCATGAACATACTGATAAGGTAGCATAAGTATACATGATAAGAAAATTTTAAAATATTACACTAAAATAAATTTTTATCTGGAAAATACAAATAATTTGTATTTGTAAAAGTATATTTAGAAGATAAGAAATTTGACGAAGTTTTAAATGAACATAGAGAAATATTATCTAATAAAGATAATTTTATAAATAGGATTATAAAAGTAATTAATTAAAATAATATTATTTAAAAGTATTATGATTATAAAGTAAAAATAATTTTTTTTAAAATAAGTATTACAAAAAATAAAATTTTATGTTATAATACATAATTAATGTAGCAATAGAAAAAAATTAGATGATTATATTTTGTTACGAAAATATTATATAGAAATGCAAAATGCAATTTGTGATTTTTGCATTTCTTAATTTATGCAGGAGGGGAGTTAGATGATAAAAAAACTAATACGATCAATAAAGGAATATAAAAGGTCAACACTTCTTACACCAATTTTTATGGTATTAGAAGTAGCAATGGAAATAATAATTCCATTTTTACTAGCTAAATTAATTGATCAAGGAATTAATCAAGGTGATATGGATGTTATCCTAAAAATAGGAGGAGAACTTTTAATAGCAGCATTCTTATCATTATTTTTTGGTGTGCAATCAGGAAAAAATGCAGCTATTGCTTCAGCAGGTTTTGCTAAAAACTTAAGACAAGATATGTATGAAAAAATACAAAAATTCTCTTTTTTTAATATTGATAAGTTTAGTACATCTAGTTTAGTAACAAGACTTACAACCGATGTAACTAATGTACAGCAAGCATTTATGATGATTATAAGAGGAGCAGTTAGAGCACCTATTACAATAATATTTGCAATGTTAATGGCTTTTACAACAAATGCAAATATAGCTTTGGTATTCTTAATAGCATCTCCTATACTAGGAGCTTTATTAATACTTATTGCCAAAAAAGCTCATCCAATATTTGAAAGAGTTTTTAATACTTATGATAAATTAAATAATGTTGTTCAAGAAAATGTAAAAGGAATAAGAGTTGTTAAATCTTTTGTAAAAGAAGATAAAGAGATAAAGAAATTCGAAAAGGTTTCAAAATCTATTTATAAAGATTTTTCTAAAGCGGAAATGTTACTTGCATTAAATAATCCACTAATGCAATTTACTATATATACATGCATAACTTTAATTTCATGGCTTGGAGCTAAATGTATAGTAGGTGGCACACTTACTACTGGTGAGTTAACAAGTTTAATATCTTATGCTATGCAAATATTGTCTAGTTTAATGCTTTTAGCTATGATATTTGTTATGATTACAATAGCGGCAGAGTCATCAGAAAGAATTATAGAAGTTTTAGATGAAGAACCAGATTTAAAAAATGGAAATAATCCTGTTATGGAGGTAAAAAGTGGTTCAATAGAATTTAAAAATGTAAGTTTTAGTTATGTCAAAGATAGAAATAAATTGTGTTTAAAGAACATTAATCTAAATATAGCAGAAGGACAGACTATTGGAATTATAGGAGGAACAGGAAGTTCAAAATCAACATTAGTTCAATTAATACCTAGATTATACGATGTAAGTGACGGTGAAATTAGAGTAGGTGGAATTAATGTTAAAGACTATGATATAAAAGTTTTAAGAGATTCAGTTTCAATGGTGCTTCAAAAAAATGAACTATTTTCAGGAACAATTATAGATAATCTAAAATGGGGAAATAAAAATGCTACAGAAGAGGAAATAATCAGAGCATGTAAGTTAGCACAAGCTGATGAGTTTATAAATGGATTTATAGATAAATATGAAACATATATTGAAGAAGGTGGGGCTAATTTATCAGGTGGACAAAAACAAAGACTTTGTATAGCTAGAGCCATTCTAAAGAAACCAAAAATATTAATATTAGATGATTCAACATCAGCAGTAGATACTAAAACAGATAGTTTGATAAGAAAAGCTTTTGCTAGAGAAATCCCTAATACTACAAAAATTATAATAGCTCAAAGAATTTCTTCAGTAGAAGATAGTGATAATATTATAGTTTTAGACAATGGTGAGATAAATGGTATAGGTACTCATGAGGAATTACTAAAAAGTAATGAAATATACAAAGATGTGTATGAGTCTCAAGTGAAAGGAGGTACATCTAATGAATAAAGAAAAGAAACTAGATAAGTCAACTTTAAAAAGATTATTTGGTTACATATTAAAGAAATATAAGTTCCAATTTTTTATTGTAATGATATTAGTTATATTAAGTTCTTTAACTAATGTGGCAAGTTCATTATTTTTGCAAAGTTTAATAGATGATTATATTACTCCAATGCTTTCAGAGACAAATCCTATATTTACCCCTTTACTAAAAGCTTTATCTACGATGGCATGTATTTATTTAGTAGGGATACTTTCAACTTATTTGTATAATAGAATAATGGCTAAGATATCGCAAGGTACTTTAAAATCTATTCGTGATGAGATGTTTGCAAATATGCAAAAGCTTCCTATAAGGTATTTTGATACACATACAAATGGAGATATCATGAGTTATTATACAAATGATACAGACACTTTAAGAGAGCTAATTTCAAGAGGTATTCCTCAAATCGTATCATTGGTTGTAACAATTGTTTCTACATTTATAGCTATGATCTATACAAGTGTATATTTAACTCTACTAGTTATAGTTATCTTATGTATAATGTTAAAAGTAACTAAAGATATTGGTGGGAAAAGTAGTACATATTTTATTAGACAACAAGAATCAATTGCAAAAGCAAATGGATATATAGAAGAGATGATAAATGGTCAAAAAGTAATTAAAGTATTCTCACATGAAGAAGAAGCAATAGAAAACTTTAAAAGAATAAATGACTCTCTTTGTGATGATACAACACTTGCAAATAAATATTCAAATATATTGATGCCGTCTCTTGCAAATCTTGGTAATATACAGTTTGTTTTAATTGGTGTAGTTGGTGGTCTTCTTGCAATTAATGGTATTGGAGGTTTAACAATTGGAGCTATCGCCTCATTTTTAAATTTAAGTAAGAGTTTTTCTATGCCAATAACTCAATTAGCTCAACAGATAAATTTAGTAGTTATGGCTATTGCTGGTGCTAAGAGGATATTTAAATTAATGGATGAAGAAAAAGAAGTGGATAATGGATATGTTACTTTAGTAAATGCAAAAAATGTTGATGGAAATATACAAGAAGTTGATCATTATACAGGAATGTGGGCATGGAAACATAAACATCATGATGGAAGACTTGAATATGTAGAATTAAAAGGACATATTGAACTTACTAATGTAGACTTTGGATATCAAGAAAATAAAACGATTTTACATGATATTAGTTTATATGCTAAGCCAGGACAAAAAATAGCATTTGTTGGAGCTACAGGTGCTGGAAAAACAACAATCACAAATCTTTTAAATCGTTTCTATGATATTGAAGATGGTAAAATTAGATATGATGGGATTAATATAAATAAAATAAAAAAGGCGGATTTAAGAAGATCTCTTGGAATGGTGTTACAAGATGTTAATTTATTTACAGGAACTATAAAAGAAAATATTAAATATGGAAATGAGAATGCTACTGATGAAGAGGTTTATGAGGCTGCAAAACTTGCTAATGCAGATCAATTTATTATGCATTTACCAAATGGATATAATACTATGATAGATGGTAATGGAGGAAGTCTTTCACAAGGTCAAAAACAATTAATTTCAATTGCAAGGGCTGCACTTAATAATCCACCTGTTATGATATTAGATGAGGCGACATCTAGTATTGATACAAGAACAGAAAAAATTGTACAAGATGGAATGGATAAATTAATGAATGGAAGAACTGTTTTTGTTATAGCACATAGACTTTCTACAGTAAGAAATTCAAAGGCTATTATAGTTTTAGATCATGGAAGAATTATAGAAAGAGGAAACCATGAAGACTTAATAAAACAAAAAGGTGTTTACTATAGATTATATACGGGAGCTTTTGAATTAGAATAATGAATATAAAAATAAAATCGGGATTAATGGTGTTAGAATAGATATATAGACACCTCTTTCTTTTTTACATAAAATCATTATATCATATTTTCACGATTTCGTAAAATTTTGTGTCTATATATCTATTCTAACACCACAGTTTCTTACCGTAACGGCTATTATAATCCGTACCGGTAGTCTCGATAGTGTAGGATTTCGTCTAGCGCTTTATATAAAATAAATTTTATAAATATTTATTTGTTGTAGCTGACCACTAGTAAGAAAAATATAGATTTGTGTAAAACTAGAAGGATGAAATATAATAGTGTATAATATGGTGTGTAGATTATTGAAATAATTAATTGCACGCCATATTATACACTTTCTTTTTTATTTATAGAAATAAAAATTAACTAAAGCTATATTATTTACATTTATTTTTTTCTATTATATAATGATAAAGTAAAAAGTAATTAAAGTATTGTGTATTACTTTTAAATGGAGAGAAAATGTTAAATATATATGATTTAAAAGAAAAGCAAGAATATTTACAAGAGGTTGCTATATTAACAGAAAAAGAATGGGGAAAATATTCATCTAAAGAGGAATTTTATAAAAAAGTAGAAAACAAGATTTTAAAAATAAAAAGCAATTTTAATAATATAAAGTATTGTAAATTAATACTTCTTGATGATAAAGATTTAGTAGGCTTTATATCTATATTTCCAAGTGATGGTGAGGAAAGGAAAGATTTATCTCCTTGGTATGCTACTATGTTTGTAAAAAAAGAGTTTAGAAATAAAGGATATTCTAAAATACTTAATAATGCAATATTAAGTGAAGCAAAAATAAGAGGATTTAAAAAAGTATATTTGAAAACTGATTTAGTTAATTATTATGAAAAGTTTGGAGCTAAATATATGCAAGATTTATCAAATGGAGAAAAGTTATATTATATAAATTTATAATTAATGTTATATATACTAAAAAGGGGGATTTTTATGAGGAATGTAATTATATGTGGTATTGGAAGAGCTGGAAAAACAACATTAAGTAATATGTTAAAAGATAGAATAAAAACTTTAAATTTAATACATAGTGATAGTATAAAATGGGGAATTATTATAGGAAAAGATAAAGAAAAGTTTTATACAGAAAATATAGAAGCTCAAAAGGAGTTTGAACATAGTGAAGAATTTCAAAAAATAATACTTGAAATTTTTAATAATTGTATATATGATTATGAAAATAAATATGGTTATATTTTAGAAAGTGGACAATTAGATCCACGTATAATTCATGAGATTATAGATTATAAAGATACTTTAGTTATTGCATTAGGTCATGGAAGTCTAACTAAACAGGATATTATAGAGCTTTGTAGAAAAAATGATACACCAAAAGATTGGACGTATGAAATTTCTGATGATGAATTAGAAAAACATGCCCAAAAATGGGCAGATATGAATGATACATTAGAAGAAGAATGTAAAAAGTATAATATAAAATATATTGATACGTCAAAAAATAGAATGGAAGTTTTAAATAAGACTTTAGAGTACATAGTTGAAGAAATTGAAAATGAAAAATGTGATGAAAAAGTCATATAAAGGAAAGTTTTTATGAATAGATTATTTAGAGTAAGTTTTGATATATTAATTACATCAATAGTGCCAATTGCATCATGGGCATTACTTGGATTAATTCTTGATAGTAACCTTATAAATGTTTTTACTCTTACATATCCTTTGCAATTTGTCTTGTATATGTTAAGAGCCGTTTTTTCTACAGGTGCTAATATTTGTAGTTATAAAGAAAAAAATAAAAATATTATAAATTCTGGAATTATACTTGGAACTTTATTTGGTGCTGTTATATTAGGAATTGTTGTATGTAATATAGAAAAATATATTAGTTTTATGAATATGGATATTAGTACATATAAAGTATTTGCTATATATTCAATAATTCAAATATATATGCAACTTGTATTACATTTAATTCTTGATAAGTTATATTATAGAGAAGAAAATAAAAAAGCAAATAAGATATCATTAATATTTAATTTGTTGAATTTTACTACGTTAATATTATCTGCAATAGTTACGAAAAATCAAGTATTAACTTCTTGTATAACTTTAATTTTTTTAGGAATATATACATTAATAATATTAATTACTAATTTAGATAAATTTAAGTTATATATTAATATATTTAAATGTATAAAGTATGATTCAGTAACTTTTTTTACCAGAATTACATTTGTAATGATATATTTATTTGGATTAAGTAATGCGTTTAGTTTTGGAACTGAGTATGTAGCCGCTATATCTTTTGCTACACTTGTAACTGATATGCAATGGGATATAATAAACTCTATTGCAATTGTAGCAAAAATTGATATAGCTAAGAAGAAGTTTGATTATAACGAGCATGTGAAAAATGCTTATTTTCTTGATTTTTTACTAATAATTTCAAGCTTAATTATGATATTAATATTATTTAAGGGTTATAATGTTGATATGAAAATTGCAGGTGTTTTTATTGGAATTGAATATCTAACATTAATAATGTATCCGTTATATGCGATAAAAACATGTTATTTACAATTAGAGTATTCAACAATGAAGACAACAGTAAATAAACAAATAGCAGATATATTAAGGACTCTTGCGAGTGCATTTTTAGCTACTCCATATTGTACTTTAATTCGGACAACTTATATCAATGGTTTATCAATTAACCTATACCAAAATTTTATGGAATAAAAAGGACTCTTTAGAGAAAAAAAGTGAGGAGTTTAATAGAGTATCAACAGAAAATATTTAATGGTCAGGATTAATTTATTAAGAGATAATGTAATAGAAAAATAGAAGAAATAAGGAGTAAAAAGAGATGAGTAAGGGGATCATAATAGCCGGTTTTGCAGGTGTTGGAAAAACAACTTTAGCTAGAAAATATAAAAATGTTATTGATTTAGAATCAAGTATTTACAAATGGGATAATACAGGCCTTGAAAACATACCAGTGGAAGCAAGAAAAGGAACTAAAAGAAATCAAAATAAAGAATGGCCACTAAATTATACAAATGAAATAAAAAAGCAAGTAGAACTATATGATATAGTTTTGGTATGGATTCATCCTGATGTACTTGATATATATGATAAATATGATATATCATATATTCTTTGTTATCCAGATGAAAACTCTTTAGATATTTATAGAAAAAGATATGAAGAAAGAGGAAATAATCAAGAATATATTGATAAAGTTATTAATACTTTTGATATAAGAAAAAAGCAATTTGAAGATAGACAAGCAAAGACAATTATATTGTCTGGTAATGAAACTTTAGAAGATTATTTACTTAAAAGTGGATTTAATTTAATAGAAAAATAATTAATATAAGAGGTAAATAAATGAAAGTTATAACAATCAAACAACCCTTTGCAAGTTTAATAGCAAAGGGATATAAAGAGTATGAATTTAGAACTTGGAGAACAAATTATAGAGGATATATATTAATTCATTCTGGTAAAAATATAGATAAAGAGGCAATTAAAAGATTTAAATACTTAAATTTAGAATATCCTTTAGGGTGTATTATTGCAAAGGCTAAAATCACTGATTGTATAGAAGTAGATAATAAATTTGCTAAAGAGCTATTAAAAAAAGATTCAAAGGTGTATAAAAGTATGGAAAAATTGGAAGATAGTAATCGTTATGCTTTTAAATTAGAAGAACTTGAAGAATTAGATAAAATATATATTAATGGTAAACTAGGTCTTTGGAACTATGATTTGTAAATAGTATTAAATAAGGAAAGTGGTTTATATGGAAAATAAAGAGTTATTAATATATTTTTTAGCTACATTAGATGATAAAGATGATATACAAATAGTTAATAGAGTAGATAATTATATAAATCCTTTTGAAAGTTTTTTTACTAAAATAGATTTTTTATATGAAAATAAAGATATTAATGATATAGAATTTTATTGTATTATAGATAAAATAGAAAATATAGAACAATTAAAAAAAACAATTTCAATGAAAATAAAATCTAATTTATTTGATAAAATTTTAGCTAAAGATTATATTAATATAAATGAAGTAATAGATGAAATTAATAATTTAGGCTATGAAAATAAAATAGAAAGATTTATAAATTTATACATAAAACATTGTATCAAAGAAAAAACAATATTATATCCAATTTATAATATTTATAAAAATTTTAAAGAAGATTTAGCTTGTATAGTTTATTCTTTTATCGAGAAACCTCAATATGAAAAATTTTTTAATGAAAAAATAGATAAAGTATTTAATGTTTTTTTTGAAAAAGAGGCACCTTTTATGCAAGGAAAACAAATAATGTTAAAATCATTTTTATTACAAAACTTAATAGATAGAAGAATAATAACTTTTTTACCAAATGTAAATGGAGAAGGCTGGTGTGCTCTCCTAGAAGGTGGAATGAAATTACCTATAAATTTAGAAAATATAAATGGATTAAAAAAAGTAAATAAAGAAGATATAGGAATGTATACGTCTTTTGAAATATATGATATATTAATACAGTCGGGTTATGCCTATGAAAAAGTATTTTTCCCAAGTAGTTTATTTGAGGAATGGATGTATGTATTTTTATATGCACTTGCAACATTAAATATTGAATATGATTTTGAGAGCATGGACAAGCTTTTAAAAGAGTTTTTCTCATTTTTAGAAGAAAATATATGTAATACTATTTATGCTGAAAATATAATATCGAAAGATATGTATATTAAAATATTTATTACATTAATATATAAGGTTAAAGAATTTTTATCAGGAAAAGAAGATTATGGGTTATCCAAAAACATATTATATCAAATGAGGTCTAGATATATATATTTACCTCAAATATATCGATTAATAGCCAGACATTATGAAAGAGAAGTGCTTAGTAGAAAAATAAGTAGTAGTTTTAATAAAGAAGATTTTACTTTATTATTGAAAGATTTAGATTATGGTAATAACAACGAAAAAGGTATTAATCTGGAAGAAATAGCTAATCATTTTATTGAGTCTATAGAAGGTCTAGTTGTTAGTGGAAGAAGAGTAAAATTTGAAAATCAAGAAATAGATATATGTTGTTTTAATATATCTAAAGATGTGTTCTTATGGCAACTTGGTGCTGTTATTTTGGTTGAATGTAAAAATTTAAAAGATAAAGTTTCTACTAAGGAAATAAGAAGTATGATACATTTGATGCAGACAAAAGGAGTTAATACATATATCTTATTTTCTAAAAATGGAGTAACAAAAGATGCTATTAAAGAGATTAATAAACAGTTGATTTATCAAAGTTATATTATAGTTATAGATAAAGCTGATTTAGAAAATATGATAAGGAATGATTTAAAACCTGCAGATATACTTAGAGAGAAAATAAATGAATTAAAATCTATAGAAATTATGTTATAATATAAGTATATAATCTAAAAAAAGTAAGGGATGATTAAATGAAATTAGTGTTAATAAGGCATGGAGAAACAAAAGCAAATAGAATGATAGAAGAAGGAGTTAATCTTTATACTGGATGTTTAAATAATGAGTTAACAGATTTAACGCCCGAAGCTATAAAAATGGCTAAACAATTATCCAATCAGGATATAATAAAAAAGATAAATAAAGTATATGTTTCTGATTTAAAAAGAGCCATAGATACTGCTAAATATGTAAAGCCAAATTTCAACTATATTATTGTCCCTGATGTAAGAGAAAGAAGCTTAGGTGATTTTGAAGGTAAAACAAAAGAGGAATTACTATCAATTGATAAGTATAAAAAGTACTTTGAAGATGAAAATTATATGGAGTTTAGAACTAGTTTTACCCAAAAAGCACCTAATGGAGAAAACTATACAGAAGTATTAAATCGATGTATGAAATTTTTGAATAGTTTAAAATATAGTAATAAAGATACTATTGGTATTATTTCTCATTTAGCAGCTATTAGATGTATGATGTTAGGAATACTTAGTTTTAAACCTAGAGAAAATGTTTTTAGATTAAAAATAAAAAATTGTGTTCCATACGTATTTGAAGGCGAAGAGATATCAAAATTAAAACTTACTTCTCATAATTTAAATGAGTTATTATAAAAAGGAAAAAGTATTGAATAAGCTTTAGATGGTAAAAAATAAATAATTTATATAAATAAATCTGGAAAATTACATTAAAGTTTTCTAGATTTTATTTGTATATATTACTTTAATATGTTAAAATTATGTAAAAGTTATTTATAAAATATAAGACTCGTTATATATAATAGGTGATAATATGGATAAGATTTTAATTGTAGAAGATGATTTGAAATTAAGAAATGAGATAGAATTATTTTTCAAAAAAAATGGTTATGAAGTAGAAAATATACTTGATTTTTCTGACACTATAAATGATATCTTGAAAACAAAGTGTGATATAATTTTACTTGATATTAATTTACCAAATATAGATGGTGAATATGTTTTAAAAGAAGTAAGAAAAACATCAGATATTCCAATAATTATGGTTACTAGTAAAAATAGTGAGTTTGATGAATTACTTAGTATGAATTATGGGGCAGACGATTATGTTGTTAAACCATTTAATCTTCAAATATTACTAGCTAAAATTATAGCTATTTTAAAGAGAGTAAGAAAAGTGGATATAACTAGTAATAGAATTAATTGTAATGAATTTATTTTAGATATATCTAAAAGTAAAATAGAAAATAAAGAAATGACAATTGAATTAACTAAAAACGAGTTAAAAATATTGCATTATTTAGTACAAAAAAGAGGTACAATAGTTTCAAGAGAAGATATAATGAAATATTTATGGGATACGGATAGCTTTATTGATGATAATACATTAACAGTTAATATAACTAGGCTTAGAGGTAAATTATCAGAGTTAGATTTAGATAAATTAATAGAAACAAGGAGAGGACAAGGTTATATTTTAAAATGAAATTTGCAAATTTTGTAAAAGAAAAAAGTATATATATTATACTTGTGATATTTTCACTAATTACGATAGAAATATTGTTTTTGATATATGATTTTAAGTTCTTTATAAAGTTATATACTCCAATAATTATATTACTTTCTTTATTTATAGGTATTATTGCTGAATATATAAAAAAGAAGGATTTTTATAATAAACTACTTTTTGAACTTGATAAGTTAGATCAGAAATATTTGATTTCTGAAATTGTAAATACTCCTAATTTTTTAGAAGGGAGAATTTTAAAAACTGTTATAGATGAAACAGATAAATCTATGTTAGAAAATGTAAATTTATATAAACATTTACAACAAGATTATAAAGAATATATAGAACTTTGGATACATGAAATAAAATTACCTATTTCTACTAGTAAATTAATTATTGAAAATAATACAAATAGTGTAACTCAAAGTATAGATGAGGAGTTAGATAAAATAGATAATTATATTGAACAAGCTTTGTTTTATGCAAGAAGTAATACAGTGGAAAAAGATTATATAATAAAGAGAGTAAATTTAACCAATATTGTAAATGAAGTGGTAAAAAAGAATAAAAATATATTGATTCAAAAAGATGTAAAGATTAAGATTGAAAATGTAGATATGGAAGTTTATACAGATAGTAAATGGTGTTTGTTTATTTTAAATCAAATAGTACAAAATAGTATAAATTATTTTGATAAAGAAGAAAAAGTACTAGAATTTTCTTGTATTGAAAGAAAAGAGGCAGTTGAATTAACTATAACAGATAATGGTATGGGTATAAATAAAGAAGAGGTTGGTAGAGTATTTGAAAAGGGATTTACAGGTACTAATGGAAGAAATAAAAATAAGAAATCAACTGGTATAGGATTATACTTATGTAAGAAACTATGTATAAAATTAAATTTAGATATAAAGATAAAATCAGATAAACCTGAGGGAACTCAAGTTTTAATAGTATTTCCAAAAGGAAGTTATAATATAATTTAACTATAAATTAATATACAAAAGTGCCACAATTTTTATATTTGTGGTTTTTTTGTATAAAAACTAAATATGTAATTATAATTTTATATTTAATTTCTTACGAAACTGTAATATTATTGTAAGGTAAATCGATTGTAACTTGCTAAATAGGATTATATAATATTAAGTAAGTTAGGAGGAGTTTTTATGAATAAAGTTTTACAAGTAAGGTCAATTGAAAAATACTATGGTAATAAGTCAAATCTAACTAAAGCAATTGATAATATTAGTTTTGATGTAAATGAGGGTGAATTTGTTGGAATTATGGGGGCAAGTGGAAGTGGAAAAACTACATTACTTAATTTGATTTCAACAATTGATAAGGTCACATGTCGGAAATATTATAGTAAATAATCACGACATAACTAGATTAAAGGGAAATAAGTTGAATAGATTTAGAAGAGAAGAATTAGGATTTATATTTCAAGATTTTAATTTATTAGATACATTAACATCATATGAAAATATATCATTAGCACTTACTATACAAAAAGTTAATGTAAAAGAAATCGATAAGAGGGTAAAAGATATATCTAAAAAGTTGGATATTATAGATGTCTTAGATAAATATCCATATCAAATATCTGGTGGTCAAAAACAAAGAGTAGCTTCAGCAAGAGCTTTAATTACAAATCCTAAATTAGTTTTAGCGGATGAACCAACTGGAGCCTTGGATTCTAAGTCAGCAAGACAACTATTAGAAAGTTTTGAAAATTTAAACCAAGAGTTAAAGGCAACGATTTTGATGGTTACACATGATGCATTTACTGCTAGTTATGCAGATAGGATATTATTTATTAAAGATGGAAAAATATTCAATGAATTAATAAAAGGAAAAGATACAAGAAAAGAATTCTTTGAGAAGATAATTGATGTAGTTACTCTTCTTGGAGGTGAGCTAAACGATGTTATTTAAGTTATCTATAAAAAATATGAAAAAAAGTTTTAAAGATTATACTATTTATTTTATAACATTGGTACTAGGTGTTGCTATTTTTTATATATTTAATTCACTTGATAGTCAAAAAGCAATGCTTGATGTATCTAAATCAACCTCTGAACTTATTGATCTTATGTTAGATATGTTATCATATGTTTCTGTATTTGTTTCAATAATATTAGGTTTTTTAATTGTATATGCTAGTAACTTTTTAATAAGAAGAAGAAAAAAAGAATTTGGAATCTATATGACACTTGGAATGGGAAAGAGAAAAATTTCATCTATACTTTTGATTGAAACAATACTAATAGGTATAATATCTTTAGGAGTGGGACTTGTTATTGGTGTATTTGGTTCACAATTTATGTCTATAGTGATAGCTAAAATGTTTAACGCTAATATGAGTAGATATCAATTTACTTTTTCAAGTACAGCCTGTATAAAAACTTGTATTTATTATTCCATTATGTATTTGCTAGTTATGCTATTTAATACTCTTGCAATATCAAGATATAAATTAATAGATTTGTTAACTGCAGTTAAAAAGAATGAAAAAGTAAAAATAAAAAATCCTGTTATTTCAATAATAATATTTATATTAGCTTCTTTGCTACTTTCGTTTGCTTATTATAAAGTTACAGGAGGTATAAATACTTTATCGACAGGAAAAGAGATATTTAAAGTAATAGTAATGGGCATTATAGCGACATTTTTTATATTTTACTCATTATCAGGTTTTATATTAAAACTAGTACAGTCTTGTAAGAAAATTTATTTAAAAAATACTAATATGTTTATTTTAAGACAAATAAATAATAAAATTAATACAACAGTAATTAGTATGACAATAATATGTATAATGTTATTTATGACAATAACTGTACTATCATCTTCTTTATCACTAAAAAATTCAATGACTCAAGATTTAGAAGAAATGACACCAGTAGATGTAAATTTATATAAAACTGCTAATTTACCAGATAATGGAGAATATACGAGTTTACAAATAGAAGATTCTAAATTGCCTATATCTGAAACTTTAAAGTCATTTGATTTTGATATAAATAATCTAAAAGATATAGAGGAAATATATATTTATGCAACAAATGAATTAACATTAAATGATACTTTAAATAATGTTCTAGAAGATGTAAAAAAACAATTCCCTATGTTAAGATATGAAACAGCAGAAACAATAATTAAAGTATCTGATTATAATAGAATTGCAAGACTATATGGAATAGATGAGTATCAATTAGATGATAATGAATATATACTTTTATGTGATTTTGATAGTATGCTTAATATAAGAAATAAAGCTTTAAAAGAGGGAAATGATACTATAAAAATTAGTGGTGAAGAGTATAAATCAAAATATAATGAATGTAAAAGTGGTTTTGTGTTAATGTCAACAAGTCATACAAATACAGGCATTATATTAGTACCAGATAGTTGTAAGTTAACTGATGATATGAAAGAACAAGCGTTACTTGTTGCAAATTATAATGCAAATAGTGATGATGAAAAAGAAAAAATTGAATATATGTTGACAGATACAGAGTCAGGGTTTGGTAAAAAATGTGTTGATATGAAAATTGAATTAGATGGTATGACAAAGATATCACTTGTAGAGGCAAGTGTTGGAGTTACTACAATAGTAATATTCATTGCCATATATCTTGGAATAATATTTTTAATTGCAAGTAGTGCAATCCTTGCATTAAAAGAGTTAACAGAAAGTTCTGATAATAAACAAAGATATTCTATATTAAGAAAAATCGGTGTAGATGAGAAGATGATTAATAAATCTTTATTTGTACAAATAGGTATATTTTTTATTATTCCATTAGTACTAGCTATTTTACATTCTATATTTGGAATAAAATTTGCACTTTCAGTAATGTCTATGCAGACTAAGCCTGAAGAGTTAATTCCATCAATTGTATTAACAGTAATATTTATGGTTGTAATTTATGGAGCATATTTTTTAGCAACATATTTTGGAAGCAAAAATATAATTCAGGAAGAATAATTAAATTATAAATAAAATATAGCTGGAGTGACTTGACATAAATTTAAAATAATGCTATAATTACTAGCGGTTAAAAAAATTTAAAATAAACTTAAACTTAAGTAAATGATAAAACAACTTTAATAAGAAAGGAATGATTGATTTATGATGAAAAATTTGCTATATCTTGTTGATACTCAAACTATTGATTTAATAGTAACATTATTTATTGTTACTATTAATAAAAATGGTAACCTTATACTAAGGTATGTATCAAAACAGGGACCGTTAAGTAAATTAAAAAATTTTTATACGAAAGATGCATTTCTTGCAGTCAAAGAATGTGAATATCAAAGTAAAGATTCTCAATTTATAAAATCTGTTTTTCCGAAATATGCAAAGCAATACACTGTTGCTGCAATCGTATATGATGAAGAAAATCTATATGATTATAATCCTTTTGGAATTCATATTTTAAAAAATAATATGGTAATGAAAAAACCAGAGTTACAGCCTATAAAGAATAATGATTATGTAGTGCTTGCCACATTAAATTCATCTTATTTAAAGGCAGATAACGATACTTTTTCAATAATATCTGGAGATAGTAAAAATTGTGAGTATTATGAATTTGTTTCAAGTGATATTTCAGAGAAATTTAGTGATGAATTACCTAAGGAAAAAAATAAAGAACTTTCTAATATAATAATCTTAAAAAGAAATAAGCATACGGAATTTGGCGATTTTGTAATATATGAGAAAATGAAATTTGATCAAAAGTGGAGAAGACATGTTCTTTGTTCATTAAATGATTTTTTCTTGGATGATAATCAAAGATTAATCCCAAGATTAGACGGATCATGGAATGAAGAATACATAGAGGGTTTATCTTTTCCATATTTCATGGTTAATGATAGACTTTCTTGTAAAAAAGACTGGGAAGAATTTTTAAGTAATCCGAATAATTTTCCAATTGAATTTGGAGATGATAATCAAAATATAAAAAAAATAGTTTAAAATTAAATAAGATGTGAGTTTTAAATTCACATCTTATTTATTTAATTATTTTAATAGAATTAGAGAAAGGGATAATTATAGTTAATTATCCCTTGAAAATAAATAAGCAAATAGAGATTAATTAATATTTATTCTTCTATAGAAATAACTTTGTAAGTTATTTCGTTTATTATAACTACATCATTAACAGTCTTATATAACAAACAACTTCCCACTAGACTGTCGCATGTACAGCAAATTGTTTCTGGAATATCTACGGGATTAACTGTTATTTTCATATTTAATCTTTCACCATTTCTTTCAACAACGAATTTTGTGCCGATTTTTATTGATGGTATTATAACAGCATCCTTTATTTTTCGCTCAATATTTTCGATTTCTTCAGTGATTTGTTTGTATTCTGACAAACTAAGGTCGTTATTGTAAGCACCAATACCATAGTTTATCATATGAGAATAGTTTTTCCTTCGTTCCAACCTTTCTTTTTCTTCTTTTAATATTCTTAATTCTCTTTCTGTCATTACTATTGCCATTTTTTGATCCTCCACATTTTAATACTATTTGCTTATTATATAAACTAAATTATTAATCTGTATCTTCATAATAAAAAGACATTAAAATTTAAATTCAAGCTTATTATATCACTATATATTTAATATGTCAACTCTATATTTGAAATTTCTTATATTTGTTATTTTCTTGATTAATTTAGTTTATGATGATATAATAATTATTATAATAGTTATATAAAGAGGTGATAGTAATGTTTGCTATGCAGAAATTTTTTAACTATATAACACTTGTTTTAGCAATAATAACAGTAGGTACTTGTATTTATGTTATAATTGCTAAGAAAAATGTAGGGATTTGTTTAGTATTACTCATTTTAACATTAATACTTAATTCTATAAGTAGAGTATATAATAATAAAAATATGAATTTAACTAAAAAAGATAGAGAAGTTTTAGACAATATAAAAAAGAAATAGATAATTTTTGACTTTTATAATAAAAAATGATACAATATACTTGTTATGTTTATTAAATTGACTTAAGGAGGGAAGAAATGCCTAAAAAAGTAGTAGCAATAGTGGGAAGACCAAATGTTGGAAAATCTACATTGTTTAATGTTTTAGCTGGTGAAAAAATTGCAATTATTAAAGACACACCTGGAGTTACAAGAGATCGAATATATGCTGATTGTGAGTGGAGAGGAACTAGTTTTCAAATAATTGATACAGGCGGTATAGAACCAGTTTCAGATGATATTATATTAAAGCAAATGAGAAGGCAAGCTGAGCTAGCGATGGATATAGCTGATGTTATAGTATTCTTAACTGATGTAAAAGCAGGTGTTACGCAGTCTGATGAGGAAGTTGCTCAAATTCTAAGACGCACAAAAAAGCCTGTGGTATTAGTTTGTAATAAATGTGATAGAGTGGGAGAACCACCTCCTGAAATATATGAGTTCTATAGTTTGGGATTAGGAGAACCATATGCGATTTCAGCAGGAAAAAAACTTGGAATTGGAGAAGTATTAGATGCAATTTATGATAATTTTGACAATATAGAAACTGAAATTGAAGATGAAGATACTATAAAAGTGGCTATAATTGGAAAACCTAATGTTGGTAAATCTTCTTTAGTCAATAAAATATTAAATGAGGAAAGAGTAATTGTATCAGATATTGCAGGTACAACAAGAGATGCTATTGATTCACATTTTAAAAATAAGTATGGGGATTATATATTTATAGACACTGCTGGAATTAGAAGAAAAAATAAAGTGTATGATAAATTAGAAAAATATTCTGTTATAAAAGCAAAAGCTGCTATAGAACGTGCAAATATATGTCTTTTACTTATAGATGCAACTGAAGGTGTAACTGAACAAGATGAAAAAATTGCTGGAATTGCACATGAAGCAGGAAAAGGTATTATTATTGTAATAAATAAATGGGATTTAGTAGAAAAAGAAACACATACTTTAGAGAATTATAAAAAAAGAGTATATGAGAAATTAGCATATTTAAGTTATGCTCCAATTTTGTTTATATCTGCATATACCGGTCAAAGAGTTAACAAGCTTTATGAATTAATAAATGAAGTAGATAAAAATAACAGATTTAGAGTACCAACTGGACTTTTAAATGATATGTTATCTGAAGCCATAGCAATAACTCAACCACCTTCTGATAAAGGAAAGAGACTCAAGGTTTACTATATGACACAGGTAAGTATCAGACCTCCAACATTTGTTGTATTTGTAAACTCTAAAGAATTAATGCATTTTTCATATTTAAGATATATTGAAAATCATTTAAGAAAACAATTTAATTTTAGAGGAACACCAACACATATGATAGTAAGAGAAAGAAAGGAAAAGTAGGTGTAATTTATGACTTTTTATAAAATAGTTATTTTTTTGATAACTTATCTTATTTGTAGTATAAATCCAGCAATTGAAATATGTAAAAGAAAAACAGGTGAAGATATTAGAAAACTTGGAAGTGGTAATGCTGGTACTGCAAATGCTATGAGAGTACTTGGAAAACCTCTTGGAACAATTGTTGTTTTACTTGATATAGGAAAAGTATTTTTTAGTTACTTTATAGTTACAAATGTTGGCAATTTTTTTAATATGGATGTAAATGTTACTTTAAAATCAGTATTTATAGTTGCTACAATAGTTGGACATTGCTTTCCATTATATTATGGATTTAAGGGTGGAAAAGGTGTTATTGTAGGTATAACAACTGCAGTTATTTTGGATAAAAAAATAGCACTTGTTTGTATAATAGCTGGTGGAATTGTTATACTTGTTACAAGAACTGTTGCTATGGGAACATTAAGTGGTCTTGCTTTATATGTTATAATGACAATTGTTATGATGCCAAATTATATTTTTCCAATAATAGTCATATCATTAATTGTTATGTTTAAACACAGAGCAAATATTCAAAGAATGATTGCAAAGCAAGAAGAAAAGTTATGGTAAAGGAGATAGAAAAATGGAAAATATTTTAGTTTTTGGACATAAGAGTCCTGATACAGATAGTGTTACATCTGCTATAGTTATGGCAGAGTTTGAAAAAAAATTAGGAAATAAGGCCGAAGCTTGTGTACTTGGTAAATTAAATAAGGAGACTAAATTTGTATTTAATTATTTAGGAATAGAGGAACCAAAATATATTGAAAAGGTAGAAGATGGACAAAAAGTTATATTAGTAGACCATAATGAGGAAAAGCAAAGTGTGGAAAATAGAGAGAATGCTGAAATTGTAAAAGTTGTAGATCATCATACAATGGATTTTAAAGTAAGTTATCCTATTTTTTATCATGCTGAACCAGTACGGATGTACTGCAACAGTATTATATAAAATGTACAAGCAAAATAACTTTGAAATAGATAAAAAAATAGCTGTACTTATGTTGTCTGCAATAATATCTGATACTTTATTATTTAAATCACCAACATGTACACAAGAAGATAAAGATGTTGCACAAGAACTTAATAAGATAGCTAATATAAACATTGAGGAGTATGGCTTAGAGATGTTAAAAGCAGGTACTGATCTTTCAGATTTTACAGCAGAAGAATTAATAAATTTAGATGCGAAAGAATTTGAGATTGGAAATTGTAAAACAATAGTAGCTCAAGTCAATACTGCATGTATACCAGATATGATGGAAAGAAAATTGGAAATAGAAGAGGCAATAAAAAATAAAATTGTTGAAAAGAATTTAGATTTATTTTTCTTTGCAATAACTGATATTATAAATAGTAATTCTCAAGCAATTGTATTTGGTAATACTGAATTAGTAGAAAAGGCGTATAATGTAAAATTAGAAAACAATACAGCATTTTTACCTGGTATTGTGTCACGTAAAAAACAAATTATACCTGTTTTAACAGAAAATGTATAAATCAATAAAGCTATAGGCGTTTAAGCCCATAGCTTTATATAAAACCCTTTAGACATATTATGGTAATTAACCAAATAATGTCTAATTTTTTCGGGGTGATCATTTTTTTCATAAAAGCGGTTCCTATTCTCATATTTTTCAAAGCACTGTGGATATATAGGATCGTTTGGCTCAAGTGCATATGATTTTTTTCTTCGAGATAGTGTATACTTATTTTGGTTTTATCAAATTTTTCACAATATAATTTGAACATAAACCTAAAATTATCATTATGAAAATAAACTTCTAAAACTGCTTTTTTGATAATAACAAAGCCTATAGTTGAAATATCTTTTCCATTTGGAAGTATAAAATCTTTTGATATTATCTTGTTATTATCATTTACAAAAAAGTTAAAAGGAAATCTAAGTTTAGTTATAGTAATGGCGTCTATTATTTTAACGTCTGTATTTTCGACTCTTTTAAAATCTTTAGTTATTGTTAAGATAAATATTTCAGAATTAATGTTGTCGTGAATGTTGTCGTGATTGCTAAGAAAAAGATTTATTACGTCTTTTGTTAGAATAGCCACTACATTATTTCCTTTAGTAAATAATGTTAAGTCTTCTATTTGTTCAGTAGTATAATTTTCACTTAACCGTTTTTTCATAAAATTAAATACATTTTTCATATTAAATCCTCCATCTTTTATTAAAAAGTATTATAAAATAATTTACATAAAATATTATACAATATATTTACATAAAAATCAAAAATTATTTATTTTCTAGTTTTATAAGTTTTATGGTAACATCCGTATTAGTATTAGATGCGTCAATTCTTACATCTGATCCTGAATTATTTCTAAACTTGAAATTTAAAGAGCCATAATATATTGTAGCATCTTTATCTTTGGGAACATAATATACTCTTCTACTATGTGGATGTCTTTCTGTTACCTCTAAATTTGCCATTAATACAGCATTATATAAGGTGCTACTAATTTGACATATTCCTCCTCCAGATATTTTTATTTTATTTCCATTTGTATCAAAACCAATTGCTTCTTTATATCCATGCGATTCGTCCATAGGACCAATTGTATTATTGAAAGAAAATTCTTCACCATTTTTTACAGTAGTACCATTAAGTTTAGATATAGCTAACCCTATATTATATACTCTATTTTCATCTTTATCATAAAGGGTAGATGTAAAATTACCAATTTCTGTTTCTATAGTTTGTTTAGTGTTTGAGTTATCTGTAATTTTGTCAATATCTACATTCATATTATCTATATCATTTTGATCCTTTTGATTATTATTTGTAGTTGTATTATTTTGATCATTTGAATTTTGTGTATTATTTAAATTATTTTCTGTTGAAGAGTTATTATCTGTATTTTCATTTGTATAAAAAGCTTTATTTGATGAAAATACAGTGTATATTACATAAGCTACTGTACTAATAATTATTATAATTACAATAGTTAAAACTATTTTTTCTCCATTTGATTCTTTTTTCATAAATAATCTCCTTTTAAAATTATACTATAGTTATATTTTGTGTAGATTTAAAAAAAATATTAAAAAATATTAAACAAAAAAATGATTTAAAATTAAGACAAGAAATTATTATTATAAAATAGAAAACAAAAATACAATATGCAAATTAAAAAATATAATATAAAACATTAAAAGAAAGAATGTCAAAAATAATATTAGATACAGGAGAAATAGAATATTTGATGACCAATATATCAGAAGATATAATAAAACCAAAAGAAATATATTTTAAAAGATGGCAAATAGAAATAGGCTATGACATATTAAAAAATAAATTACATTTAGAAAATTTTACAGGGAAAACGAAAATAACAATAGAGAAAGATTTTTATGCACAAATATATACATTTAATGTATTGCAAGATATAAAGAATACAAATACAATAAGAATACAAGAAAAGTATCTTAATAAAAATTTAAAATACAAATATAAAGTGAATATAAATATACTAGCTGGATGGCTAAAAAATATACTGATAGCAGTAATGTTTACAGAAGATGGAAATGAACAAGAGAAGTTATATAATATAATTATAGAAAAGGCAGAAAAAAATTTAATAGCAATAAAACCTAACAGAAGTAATGTTAGAAAACCATACACAAGCAGAAGAAATAAATATAGAATTAACATCAGAAATAAGATGTAAACTAAATCAAATTATGTTTTGGGGTAAGGGGATTTTTGCGTTAAAAAATAAAAAATGCTACTAACTCAAGATTATGTTAAACTAAAAGTAATCTAATTTTCTTAAGTTGACAGCATTGTAATGATGTGAGAGGGATTAGGGGTTTAATTTATAGTGTATTATTTTTTTTGATACAAAGGGATAATACACTAATCTTCAACTCCAGAGATTTCAGGGGTTTAACGTAAAAAAATAAAAAGCAACTAATTGCTTTTTTTAATATCAGGCTCAAATAAATCTTCAGCCTTTATTTTTAGAACAGAGTAAATACCCCATAATTCAAAATCTCTTACAGTTCTTTGATTATGTTCTATTTTAAATATATCGGATTGATACAAAGTAATACCGAGTAAAGCTAGTTGATTACTTAGTTTTTCTTGTGATATGTTTTGATTTTCTCTTACTAATTTTAATTTATTTCCTATAATATTATAAGAATTTTCAAATTTATTAAATTTCATAATGACTCCTTATAATTATATTTCTAAAATATTTTACAATGAATTTAATTATTATTTCATGGAGTACAGTCTATCAAATAAATTCGTTAATATTATTTTCAAAATTAACCAAAAATTTACAAAAGTATTTACAATAACTTTAAAAAGTTGTAAAGTAATAGTGTACAAACTATTGAAGTTCGAAGAGGGGAATAAAAATTGCAGAATGTATTAATAATTGTAATCGCTGATGATAATTATGAATTTGCCAAATGCATACTCTATTGATTCACTTACTATGACACAAATAAGTATCGAAATGGAAAAAATATGGAGTGATTTTTCTATAAACGATATTATAAAATTTGAAACAATAAAAAATATTATAAAGAATAAAGAAAAGACTTATGCAATTGATACTATTGAAGATACAAGACTAAAATCGTTATTAAATAAGTATAATTTGGATGAAAGTGATATAAAAATAAAAAAAATAAATGAAATGGAAAAAATGATGGTAAACACTTATTTTTTAAAGCCTGATTTAAATTGTTTTCAAGATTGTTATATTTTTAAAGTAAATAAAACTGCTATTGAACTTGGAAATGTAAGAAAAACATATGAAAGGGAGATTAAGAAAAAAGAAAAACTATTTTGCAAATATATATTTGGAAGAGATTTTAAAGTTCAATCAGATTTTTTTGAAGATATGATTGTATATGAAGAATTATATGTTGATAATGAAAAATTGTTAAAAGAAATTATAAATACAAGTATAAATGAAATAATTGATATTAATGAAATAGTAATAAAATTAAAAGTTATTTGTTATAAAGAAAATATATATTTTATATTTAAATATCCACATGTTAGAATGGATGAAATTTCATTTTTTAAATTAGTAAATTTAATTTTAGAAAAAAATATAAATAGTACTCCTTTTAAATTAGTAGATACAAAATTAATAACCAATTCTAATTTGTTAAGTTTATGCATAAATTTGGAAACGAAACAAAAAATAACTGAGAAGGCAGATCGCTTTAAAACAAATTTTAATAATGTAATAGAGTTTTATATTTTAAAAGGGCTGAAAAAGCAATATTCTGTAGATAATGTAAACTATATATTAAATACAAAAAAACAATTTGGAAATAATATTACCATTTGTGGTATTAATAAATTAGAATTAGATGCTGTACAAAAATATATTTATTATAAAAGTAAATTAAAAAATAAAAATGATAATGATATATTAATTTCGTATAATGATATTTCTGATAGTTTTATTGGACAAGTACCAATTGATTTTGAACATATTGAGAGCAATGGCTTTAAAATTAACATTGAAATATATAATAGAAAAAATGATGTAAATATAATTGTAAGTGTCAATAATGATATAAACATAGATTTGAAAAGGTATAAAGAGGATATATTAAATTTGTTATAGGAGATGAATTAAAAATGAGAATTTTTTTTGTAAGACATGGTAAAGATGACGGAAATTATAGAGGTGGCTGGAGTACAATGCCTTTAATAGAAGAAGGTAAAAAACAAGTAGAAAAATTAGCACTTTTTTTGGATAAGCAACAAGAGAATTATAAGATTGAGAAAATTGTATCAAGTGATCTTGAAAGAACAAAACAAACTACTGATATTATAAATGAAAAATTAAAAGTTGAAGTAGAGTTTACAGAAAGATTAAGAGAGATGAATAATGGTGAAATTGCAGGGATGCTAAACGAAGAAGTAGAAGTAAAATATCCAGGTCTTTATTACAATACATTAAGATTAGATGAAAGATATCCTGGAGGAGAAAGCCCAATAGAATTTCATGATAGAATAATTAAGGATTTTGAAGATATAATAAGCGAAAATAAAAAATATGACAATATTATGATAGTTACACATAGTGGAGTTATAAATATAATATATAGATATATTAATGGTATGGAATGGTCAAACAAAATAAAATCTATAAAAGTAGGAAATGCTAGTATTTATTCTCTAATTATAGAGAATGAAAAAAGATATTTTGAACTAGAAAATTATAATGAATATTTAAATTAGGTGATAAAATGAACTTATGGTTTTCAAGTTACGAAAAGAATATATATAAGTTGAAAATTAATAAGAGATGTACAAGATTAAAAGAAATCAAAGAGAAAAAATTGCTTGTTATCCATCATATATATATGCAAATATGGTAATAAAATTGCAGTAGCATTAAAGAAAAATGATGAGGGAAAAACGGCTGTAATTATTATATTAAACAATAAAATAGAAAATGTTTTTGAATTTTATAATGAGGTCTCTTATACTCATGTAAATATTATATACCCTCTCATAAAATGTGTCCATATATCTATTCTAACACCATTAAATGATATTACCAAAAAAGGGACAACACCATATAGTAACTGGGATCAAACTTTATCACAATTTAGAATATCATTTGAGTATAGAATACAACTTGAAATTTAATAATCAGGGCTCCGCCCGGACCCGGAGCTCAAAGGTATAAAAATCAGGAGAAAAAGTATACTCTCCTGATTAACAACCAAAATAATGATTATATGCAAAATTATAATTATTTATACATATAAATTTTTGGAAAAATATGTATAAATAAGAAAAAATTACACATACTAATATTATAAAAATAAAATAAAGTTTTGTCAGTATTTATCAAATATTTATACTAAAATTCGACATTACACAGTTTAAATTACACTCCAGTTTAATAGATAAAGCAAAAGTTATTTAATCTATTTTTATATAACTTTTGCTTTAAAATTATAATTCTAATTCTATATTATATAGGTTTAACCAATTTTCTATTTGGATTAGGTAAGCAAGAGTTTGTGGATAGGTCATTAATTGACCAAATAGGTTTTCGGTTAAGTTTTCTCCATGTATTTCTAAAATGCTTTGTATATATTCTTTGTTAATTATTTTAAGTATTTTAGAATCTTTATTATTTAAGATACTTTGCATTTTACACTCAACTAGTTTTAAATATTTAGGATCGTAAGTTTTAGGGAAAGGAGATTTTTTCCTATAAACTATATCATTTGGTAGCTCTTTTTCAAAAGCTTTTCTAAGTAAGTATTTTTCAGTTGGAATAGAAGTTTTAGACATACCGAGTTTTAATCTTGCTGGAATATTATACACATATTCAAAAATTCTATGATCTGCAAAAGGAACTCTTACTTCTAAAGAATTAGCCATTGACATTCTGTCTGTTCTTTCTACTAATGTATTCATAAACCATTTGATTGTTAAGTAGTTTATTCTTCTAAATCTATTTTCAAATTCATCATTATTTAATACTTCTACATTTTTTAATGTTTCTTGTCTTCTTGTTTCAACATATTCTCTTAGTTCACCTTTTTTTAGAATTCCTTTTTTAATCAGATTATCTCTTAAGTTTTCAGATAGGGCCCATGGGAAACCATCATGCATACATAAATGTTCTTTATAATACCAAGGGTATCCACCAAATATTTCATCAGAACATTCTCCAGATAGGCAAACCTTAAATCCTGCTTTATTTATTTTATTACAAAAAGCAAACATAGAACTATCAATATCTGCCATACCGGGCATATCTCTTGCAATCAACGAATTATTTAAAAGTTCAAATAACTGGGTATTTTCTATTAATACAGTTTTATGAGTGGTATTTAAGAATTTTTGCATTATTTTCACATAGTCACTATCTTTTGTTAATTGATATTCATTTGAAATAAAATTCTGATCGTTTCCAATATAATCAATAGAAAATGTTGTAAGATCTGAAATATTATCTTTTGCAATTTTACTTAGTATACTAGAATCTAATCCTCCAGACAGCATTGAGCATATTCCCACATCGGATACCAATTGTTTTTTAGTTGCATCAACAACTAAATCATGTATATTTGAAATAGTTTCTTCTTCTGAGTCATAACACTCTTTAGTTTTTAAATCCCAATATTGTTCTTCATTTATTTTAAAATCTTTTATAATTGAATAATATCCAGCTTTTATTTCTTTTATATTCTTAAAGTAAGATAAACCAGGTGTATGTGCTGGCCCAAGTCCAATTAATTCCATTAAACCTTGTTTATCCATTATAGGAGTGACATCTGGATGTTTTAATATTGCTTTGATTTCAGAAGCAAAAATAAATAAAGGATTAGAAGGATTTGTATCTAGATAGTAAAATAAAGGTTTTATTCCAAGTCTATCACGTGCTAAAAAAATAGAGTTATCTTTATCATTATATATTGCGAAAGAAAAAATTCCATTTAAATAATTAACAAATTCATTACCATATTCTAAGTAAGCAACAAGAACTACTTCTGTATCACATTTAGTTGTAAATTTATATCCTTTTTTAGTTAGATTATCTCTTAAAATATCTGTGTTATACAATTCACCGTTATATACAATAGTATAATTTGTATTATTATAGTTTTTTGTCATAGGTTGATTACCATATTTAACATCAATAATACTAAGTCTTGTATGACCAAGGGCAACATTTCTATATATAAATGTATTTTGAGCGTTAGGACCTCGTTTTTTTAAAGTATTTGTCATGTCAGTTATAGTTTTTTCATCTAATATGTTATTAGAACTTATGTATCCACAAAAACCACACATAAAAATCACCTCATATATATAATATATATTTATATATTAGTTATATTATGCTAGTAAATTGAATTAAATTATATATTTAATAACTTGAAAAAAATGATAATATATTGTAATATATACTTAAGAGGTGAAACGCTTTTATGAGAATGTATGATATTATAGAAAAAAAGAGAGATAAAAAAGAGTTAACAAAAGAAGAAATTGAGTTTTTTGTTCAAGGGTACAGTAAAGGTGATATACCTGATTATCAAGCGTCAGCATTGTTAATGGCGATATTTTTAAATAAAATGACAAGTGAAGAACTTGTAAATTTAACTTTTGCAATGGCTAATTCTTCAAAAAGATTAGATCTTTCTCAAATTAATAGAGAAGGGAAATATATAGTTGATAAACACTCCACTGGTGGAGTGGGGGATAAAGTGACTTTAATTGTTCTTCCAATAGTAGCTTCTCTTGGAGTTGATGTGTGTAAAATGTCTGGTAGAGGTTTAGGAATTACTGGAGGGACAGCAGATAAGTTAGAGTCAATTGTTGGATATGATGTGGATATTCCTTTGGAAAGGGCTATTAATCAAGTAAAAGACATAGGTGTTTGCCTTATATCTCAAAGTAAAGATATTGCTATAGCAGACAAAAAAATGTATGCTTTACGTGATACTACAGCGACAGTTGAATCTATAGATTTAATAGCTTCATCTATAATGAGTAAAAAAATTGCATCTGGAGCTGATAAAATATTATTAGATGTAACAGTTGGTTCTGGAGCTTTTATGAAAACATTAGAGGATGCAAAAAAGTTAGCAAGTACAATGGTTAATATTGGTAAATTAGCTAATATAGAAACAAGAGCGATAATAACTTCAATGTCTGAACCACTTGGAAGAAGCGTAGGTAATGCTCTTGAAGTAAAAGAAGTTATAAGTTTTTTACTTTCTGATGATGAGACCTTGTTTTCTGATAGTTTAAAAGATTTAAGGGAAGTTGTTTTCATGATTTCTGCATATATGATAAAAATGGCTGGTTGTGGAGATGATATTGAGGAAAATAAAATTAAAATCAAGGAAGCTATTACATCTAAAGCTGCTTATGATAAGTTTATTGAACTTGTAAAAGCTCAGGGTGGTCATATATATAATGTATATATGGATTGGATAGGAATGAGCTTAGATATGCCAGTACTTAAGGATAAAGCAAAGTATTTAAAAGAAATAAAGGCACAATCTACTGGTACTGTGGTGTCAATAGATAGTAAAAAAATAGGAGAAGCTTTAGTATGTTTAGGAGGAGGAAGAAATAAAACAGATGATATAATAGATCCTGCGGTTGGTTTTGAATTTATAAAAAAAGTTGGAGATAAAGTGAATGAAGGAGATACAATTCTTACTTGTATATATAATGATAAAGAGAAATTTGCTCAAGCTTTTGATTATATAGAAGATGCAATTTATATAAATAAAGTAAATGATGAAATTAGTAAGGGACTTAAAGAAAAACCGATCATATTAGATATTATATAAAAAAGGATTCGAGTTTTTTTATTTGATTTTATTATTATATTGTACAAATAAAAAAAGTCATGGTATAATAATTCATATTATAAAAAATACTAAAATAATTATTTTAGGAGGAGATAATATGTATAATCAAGAAAATAATAGTCCTAGTTTAAAAATACTTCAACTATCTGATATGTATGGTGATACTCAAAATTTTATTCTTTTAAATAAGTTTGAAATATATTGTTTTGAAGTAGTAGTTATGATTCCTTGTGATGAGAATTATAATCTTTATGAAGACTATGAATATGAATTTTTGTATAAGATGGTTAATGTTAATAAACCTTTTGTTTTTGCAGAAGATCACTTATATGAAATATTTTTAAAAGAGTATATGAAACGGTTACATTAGTATGCAACCTAGTATATAAAATAAACTGATTCTTTAGTTTGTTTTATGTAAATAATTGACTTTTTACAATTGATATAGTATAATATGAAAAAATAATTTGTAGAATTAGATATTTCTAATCTAATTTTTATTAGATTAAAATATAATAAAAAATAAGGAGGCTTTACTATGTGTAAAGAAAACAAAAACTGTAAGTGTAACGGAACATGCACTGGGAATTGTCGGTGTGAAAAAAGTGAACCTTTAATCATAGGTTTTGAAAATGACAGTACAGGTGAGGTAGAACGGTATGAATTTATTGAGTCGTTTGAATTTGAAGGACAAGAAATAATGGCTGTTACCTTAGTTGGAGGAAATGGTTTTGTTGAGTTTGTTCTCATTCCTGACGATGAGAACGAACCGTATGGACAATTCATAGATGAGCCTGAAGTTGAGGATTATTTTGCTAAACTTCATGAAGATGATGAGGAATACATATATGGCTATGTACTTGAATTGATAGATGATGAAGGTAATATGGAAGAAGCTTTTGTGGTTTATCAATTTGAATATGAAGGTGCTACAATTTACGTTGAGTTTGTAGGAGAAAATGAAGAAGGAGATATGCTTATTAATTTCATTAGACAAGACAGTGATGGAAAAACTTGGCGGATTGATGATGAGGCGGAAGCCGAAAAGTTGTTAAAGATTATTAATAATGAAGAATAAATAAAACTAGACATAAAAGGTGCTAACAAATGTTAGCGCCTTTTATCTTTATGCTAATATAATATTAATAATGATGTTAATTTATGCATTGACAAATAATATTTTTGTTATATAATATTATGTAAAGATTGGAGTGTCAACGAATGCGTATAATTGCTGGTAAATATAAAGCTAAAAAATTGGTTAGTCCTAGAACAAATAAAACTAGGCCTACATTAGATAGGGTTAAAGAAGCTTTATTTAGTATAATAAACTCATATGTAAAAGATGCAAATGTTTTAGATCTTTTTTCGGGTACTGGAAATTTAGGTTTAGAAAGTTTAAGTAGAGGTGCTAAATTTGCTTGGATGAATGATAAGGAAAAACTTGGAGTTTCGACAATAATATCTAATACTAAGTTGACTAAGGCTGAAAAATATGTTAAAATAACAAACAAAGATTATGTGAAATGTTTAAATCAGATTGTAAAAGAGAATATAAAATTTGATATTATTTTCCTTGATCCGCCTTATGATAGTAATATGGGTATTAATTCTTTAAATATAATATCTGAAAGTAAAAATAAAATATTATCTTTAGATGGAGTAATAGTTTATGAGACTGATAAAACTTTTTTGTCAAAAATTAAAGATGAACAAATTTTAGAAAATTTCGAGAATTTAGTATGCATTGATACAAGAAATTATGGAAATATAATATTAAAATTATATAAATGGAGGTAACATAATGGAAATATTTACACTTTTAGAGAACTTAGAAGAGCTTTTAGATAGTGGCGCTAAAGTACCTTTTTCTACAAAGGTAATGGTAGATGTTGAAGAGTTAAGAGAAATCCTTGAAGATATTAGATTAAAACTACCTGATGAATTAAAGCAAGCTAAATGGGTAAAAGAGGAAAGACAAAGAATAATTGCAGATGCACAACAAGAAGCTGAAAATATGATTAAAGAGGCCGAGGGAAAGATAGTTACTTTAGTTGATGAACATGTTATTACCAAACAAGCCTTAGCTCAAAAAGAAGAGATTATAGAAAATGCTAATAAGGTTTCTAAAGAAATAAGTCTTGGTACTCGTGATTATGCTGATGCTATGCTTGAAAAAGTTGAAGATGTTTTAAGAGAGACTTTAGAAGTAATACGTAATAATAGAAAAGAATTAAATTAGTAATTTTGACTTAAATGTGAGGTTGGTGTTACATGGGAAGAAAAAGGAAATCTTCTACTAGAGGTAGAACACGAAAGAGTAATCAGAAAAACTTTACAAATGATATGCTTGGTGGTGTACTTGTAGTATTTGGATTAATCCTATTTGTATTTTTGAAATTTGAAAATATTGGAGCTTTAGCAGAGTTTTTTAAGTATATACTTATGGGACTATTTGGATATATGTCTTATTTATTACCATTAACATTAATTATTGTTGGTGTTAGGGCTATATATTCAGACGAGAAAACTAAAATTTCTAGTGATATATTAAAAGGTGTTTATTTGACTGGTATAATAGCTGCTACAGTTGCAGTATTTGCAAATAATACTTTTAATATTTTTGATAACTTTGTTAAATATATAGTGGATGGATTTAATAATGGAGTGGCAGGAACAAATATAGCTGGAATGATAGGTATATTAGTATCTTCATTACTTGTAAGCTGTATTGGTGTTATTGCATCTAGAATTGTTCTAGTTTTTGTTTCATTAATTTCTTTGTTATGTGTTTTTAAGATTTCGTTTAAACAATTGTTTTATGCGATATATAATGTTTATGCATATATATATAATGCAATTGTGTCTATTATAGATATATTATTTGGAAGTGATGATGAAGCTGAAGTAGAATTTGAGGATCAGAAGGAACAAAAACTTTCAAAAAGACAAAGAGCAAAACTTGAAAAAGAGCAGAAAGAGTTGGCTCTTCGTATGAAGGAAAAAGGTAATCCAAATAATGTTGATGAAAATTTAGAAATAGATAAAACTGAACAAGTTGAATTTGATTTTAATAAATTGGGTGGAAAACCTAGTGAAAAAGAAATTCAAGCTAAACAGCAAAGAGATGAATTTTTCCAAAAACAAAAAGAACAAAAAGAGGATAAATCAGTAAAAGAAGTTTTAACATTAGATCATACAAAACATGTAGAAGTTGATAATTATGAGTTTCCTTCTTTAGATTTATTAGGAAAACCTAAAGGTGGTGAGACTTTTGATAAAAAAGCGATACATGATACTGCTGTTAAGTTACAAAAAACATTGGCTAGTTTTGGAGTAGAGGCTAAAGTTACAAATATAACAAAAGGTCCTACTGTTACTAGATATGAGCTTACTCCAAGTACTGGTGTTAAGGTAAGTAAAATTGTTAATTTGTCTGACGATATAGCTTTGAATTTAGCTGCTAAGAGTATAAGGATAGAAGCACCTATTCCAGGAAAAGCAGCTGTTGGAATAGAGGTTCCAAATTCTGTTTCTGAATCTGTATTCCTAAGAGAAGTAATTGAATCTGATGAATTTCAAAATCATAAATCAAAACTAGCTTTTGCTTTACGGTAAAGATGCAGCAGGAGAAATAGTAGTTGGTGATATTGCTAAAATGCCACATACATTAATAGCTGGTTCGACAGGTTCTGGTAAAAGTGTTTGCATAAATTCACTTATTGTATCAATATTATATAAATCTAAGCCTAGTGAGGTTAAGATGATATTAATTGATCCTAAAATGGTAGAGCTTTCTGGGTATAATGGAATACCACACCTTTTAATACCTGTTGTAACAGATCCAAAGAAAGCGGCTGGTGCACTTAATTGGGCTGTACAAGAAATGGTTAATAGATATAAATTATTTGCCGAAAAAGGTGTAAAAGATATAAAAGGATATAATGCTGTAATGAAGAAGGAAGAAGAGGGGGTCAAACTTCCTCAGATTGTCATAATTGTAGATGAGCTTGCAGATCTTATGATGGTTGCTCCAAATGATGTTGAGGATGCGATATGTCGTTTGGCTCAGATGGCAAGAGCTGCTGGTATGCACTTAGTAATAGCTACACAAAGACCATCTGTAGATGTTATAACTGGTATAATAAAAGCAAATATACCATCTAGGATAGCATTTACTGTTTCATCCCAAGTAGATTCAAGAACTATACTTGATATGGCAGGAGCTGAAAAATTGTTGGGTAAGGGTGATATGTTATATTTCCCAGTAGGTGAAACAAAGCCGCATAGAATACAAGGTGCTTTTATATCAGAAAAGGAAATTGAAAATATTGTTGAGGAGATAAAGAAGAATTCAGATACTACTTATAGTGAGGCTATAATTGAAAGTATTGAAAAGGCTAATAATTCAAGTAAAAATGGTGATACTTCAGATACAGAAGACGATGCGGATCCAATTTTAAATGATGCTATAGACTTAGTAGTAGATATGGGGCAAGCATCAGCTTCAATGTTGCAAAGAAGGTTTAAAATAGGATATTCAAGAGCTGGAAGAATTGTTGACCAAATGGAGGCTAGAGGCTTAATATCTGGATATGAAGGAAGTAAACCAAGGCAAGTGCTTATTTCTAAGAATGAGTGGCAGGAATTAAAACTTGGTTCAAATAATAATACTTCAGATACAGAAACTAGTGGTCAAGGTGAAGAATTTATCTCAAATAGTATTCAAGATTTAGAAAAAATAGAAGAAGTACAAGATGATACACAAATCACAAAAAGATCAAAATACAATATAGAGTTATAAAGGAGAGACAAATTATAAATGGCAATTAGAAATTTAGTTTATGATGGTAATAAATTACTTTTAGAAAAATCAGAAGAAATAAAAGAAATAACTGAGGATATAAAAATACTGGCAAATGATATGTTAGATACAATGTATAAATATGATGGGCTAGGACTAGCTGCTGTACAGGTAGGAAGCCTAAAAAGAATGATAACTTATGATTGTTCATATATTGAAGAAGGAGCTAAGAAAAAGCCGGTAGTAATGATTAATCCAAAGATAGTTTGGACTTCTAAAACTAGGGTTTTAGTTGAGGAAGGATGTCTTAGTTTTCCTGATGTATTTAAAAATGTTGAAAGATTTGAGAAAGTAAAAGTTGAGTATATTGGACTAGACGGTAAAAAAAGAATAAAAAGTGCTAAAGGCATGGAAGCTATTGTATTACAACATGAAACTGATCATTTAGATGGGGTTGTATTTTTGACTAGGGTAGAAGAAAATGAAGAAAAAAGAGGAAAAAAGAAATGAAAAAGAAAATATTACTTTCAATTTTAGTAGTTGTTATTTTAGCTATAATAGCAGCTGTAATGTTAATTAAACAACATTATGAAAATTCTCAAGAAGGTCTTACAAAAAAATATTACTCTGAAGTACAGGATGTACTAGCACTAGATCAAAAAAGAACAGTTATTTGTATGAAGAAATATGATTTTAATGGAGATCAAGTTGAAGATTACATTGGAATTACTGGAGTAGAGAAATATCATAGTGATGATAAAGAGATTTTAAAAGAATTTGCTTCTACACTTGAATTATATCAGGATGTTGAAATAGTATATGTTGATGGTCAAAGTAAAGAAATAAAGAAGTATATTAGTGATATGTCTTTTTATCCAGAAGTTAAACTTGAGTTAAAACAAGATGAAAAGAATAGATATATATTTGTAAGTGATGAAAATAGTGGTAATGTTTTATTAGTTATTTTAAAAGATAATGAGTTACAAAATATAGTAAAAAATTCTATTCAATCAGATTTTAATGGATATACGATAAATGTAGAATTTGATAGTGAAAATACTTCTAAAATAAAAGTGAAATTAGATAATTATGCTAGATCATATTTACAAGCAATGACAGAAGAAAAATTACTTGAATTTGAGGATAAAAATATAAATAAAGATAATTATAGAGCTACATATTTAGCTAATAAATTTTGTTCTTTTAAATTAGAAGATGTAGATGCTGATAATATATTAGATTTAGTTGGAGTACAAAATATATTGTATTTAAATGATAATAATAAAAAATTATCTAAAACAGCAGGAGTAGTAGAAACAGTATTTAAGATTAATGATAATAAAATTGAATATAATAAAGTAGAAGTTAAGATTTAATTTAAGGCATAAAGTTATTTATGCCTTTTATTATAGGGGGAATAAAGAGAATATGAAAGAAGATTTAAGAATTGTATTTATGGGAACTCCTGAATTTGCAGTTGCATCTTTAAAAAAATTAGTAGATTCAGGTTATAACGTAGTTGGATGTTTTACTAATCCAGACAAGCCTTCTGGGAGAGGTATGAAACTTACAATGTCAGAGGTAAAGAGATATTCATTAGATAATAATATACCTGTTTTTCAGCCAAATAAACTTAGAAAAAATGAAGAAGTAGTAACAATATTAAAAGATTTAAATCCTGATTTAATTGTTGTGGTTGCATATGGAAAGATATTGCCTAGAGAAATTTTGCAACTTCCTAGACTTGGTTGTATTAATGTTCATGGCTCTTTGCTTCCTAAGTATAGAGGTGCAGCACCAATGCAATGGGCTATAATTAATGGAGAGAATATAACAGGAATAACTACTATGTATATGGATGTTGGAATGGATACAGGAGATATGTTATTAAAAGAAGAAGTTAATATTGAGGAAAATGATAATTTTGAATCTTTGCATGATAAGATGAAGGAAGTAGGGGCAAATCTCCTAATAAAAACAATAGAAAGAATACAAGATGGTACGATAAAGAAAGTTAAACAGCCAGAAGAAGGGACTATAGCTCCTATGATTGATAAATCTATGACTAAGATAGATTTTAATAAAAATGCAAGAGAAATATTTAACTTTGTAAGAGGATTATCTCCTTTTCCTGGTGCATATATAAAGTTGGAAGATGGCAAAATATTTAAAGTATATAAAGTTGATTATAATGAAGAGGAAATTTTAGGCTTTGAAAATGGACAAATAGTTGAGAGCAATAAAAAGCAACTTAAGATAAAATGTAAAAATGGAGTAGTATCAATACTTGAAATTCAACCTCGAAATGGTAAACGAATGAATATAGCTTCTTTTTTGGCAGGGAATACTTTAAAATCTGATGATAAGTTTTGTTGAGTGTAATGATTGACAAGAATACATAAAAATGTTATAATATAACAGATAATAATTTTTTTGAAAACTAAAATTGGAGGTTTTTTATGTTAGAATGTTTTATTGTATTGATTGTAGTTTCTAATTTTTTTAGACGGAAAATTTTTGTTTACAAAAAATTAGATAAATTAACAATTTTTATATTCGCATTTTCAACAGCAATAATTGCTTTTATTACATATCTAATAGCTTGTTTTAGTTTAGGAAGTGTTATATATTTTTTTGCTATAATAAGTTATGTTGTTTCATGTAAAGACATTTACAATGCTGTGAAAATGTATAAATCTAAAAATGCTCTTTGATAAAACAAAGGGTATTTTTTATTATTTATAAATTTAAAAGTAGGAAAAAATGTTTTTACTCAATTCTAACATAATATTAATTGTTATAATAAATAATTTAGATGATTGAATTATAGTATAAAATATTGTAAAATATAGTTTAGGAGAATGAAAAATGGATAAAATAAATATTAATGAGTTAACTTTAGAAGAATTAGAAAATTATATAGAAAGAATAGATGAAAAAAAGTTTCATGCAAAGCAAATATATAAATGGTTACATAGAATTGGTGTAGTTTCATTTTATGATATGACGGATATTTCTAAATCGTTAAGAGAGAAATTAAAAAAAGATACATATATTACAAAACTTGAGGTTATAACTTGTCAAAAATCACAAAAAGATGGAACTATGAAATTCCTTATATCACTTAATGATAATGCGGCTATAGAGTCTGTTTTAATGAGGTATCATCATGGTAATACTCTTTGCGTTTCTACTCAAGTTGGTTGTAAAATGGGATGTAAGTTTTGTGCTTCTACAAAAGAAGGTTTTGAAAGAAATTTACTAGCTTCAGAAATTGAAGGACAAATTTTGACTATACAAAGGTATACAAACGAAAAAATTTCAAATGTAGTGTATATGGGAATAGGTGAGCCCCTAGATAATTATGATAATGTTGTAAAATCAATTCGTTTAATAAATAATCCACTTGGATTAGGTATAGGAGCAAGGCATATAAGTCTTTCTACCTGTGGTATTGTCCCTAATATATATAAGTTAGCAAATGAAAATATACAATGTACTTTATCTATTTCATTACATGCAACAACAGATGAAAAAAGAAGAGAAATTATGCCAATTGCAAATAGATATACTATAAGTGAATTATTAGAAGCTTGTAAAGAATATATAAAAATAACGGGTAGGAGAATTAGTTTTGAATATGCTTTGATATATGGAAAAAATGATAGTCGTGAGGACGCTCTTGCTTTGGTAAAATTATTAAGAGGAATGATAGCACACGTTAATTTAATTCCAGTAAATGAAATTAAAAATGGAGCATATAAAAAAGCTACTGAAAAATCTGTAGAGAATTTTATGAATATTTTAAATAGTTGTTCAATAGTAACTACAGTTCGCAGAGAACTTGGAAGTGATATTGATGCAGCTTGTGGTCAACTAAGAAAAAAATATATTGAAAAAGAAAAATACTAGGTAATTTTATTAATATTAGTAAAAAATCAAAGCTGCAATGTATGCAACTTTGATTTTTGGTATATTATCCTTTAGTATGATGATATACAGAATTACAAGTGTGTATATATATGTCACCACTATCTAAGAGCATAATATCTCTTATAGGGCTTGTT
>CALXJF010000004.1 GCA_944388575.1 uncultured Clostridia bacterium | reverse complement strand
ATTTCTTTGTACAACCTTTTCTTGGTTCGTTCTTGTATTGTTTATTTTTCAATGTGCTTTTTCTTTGTCACTTTTTTGTGACTAAATTTATTTTAACATATCGCTTTTATTTTGTCAACATATTTTTTGCTATTTTTTCAAATATTTTTATGCTTTTTATTACATAACTTATTTTTGATAAAATATACAAAAAAACAGTTCATCTTAACGACGAGTTTTATTATATAATGTTTGTCTATTTTTGTCAATACTTTTTTCACAAAAATTTCATATTTTTTAAATATCCACTAAAATTACATCTTCACCAATTTTTTTAATTTTATCCCATGGAATTGTAACATTATTTTTTCCTAAAACTCCACTGAATAATTTTCCTGTTTTTGCTACAATAATTGCATGTATTTCTCCACTTTCAAAATCAGCTTGCACATCTACTACAAATCCTAGTATCTTACCCTCATTTAAACTAATGACTTCTTTTTGTTTAAAATCAATACCCCTTGCCATATAATCACCAATATAATATATGCAAAAAGTATGTAAATAATGAATTACATACTCTTAAAATTCTTTTTTAATCTATCTATAATAATATTAAAATGCATTCCATTTGAGGCTTTTAAATAAACAACATCACCAGATTTTAATTCTTTTACTAAAATACTAATAAGCTCTTCTATGCTATTACAATATTTTATATCCGTATATCCTTTTGCACCTTTTGCTATATTTTTTACCTCTTTACCTAATAAATAAAGTTCATCGTACTCTAATTCTTTAAATTGACACCCAACCTCATAATGTAATTGTTCAGATAAATTTCCTAACTCTAACATATCACCAAGAATTGCAATTTTTCTTCCGAGGTAAATTATTAATTGTTTGTAATCCAGATTTCATTGAATCTATACTAGCATTATACGTATCATCAATAAGCGTAATATTATTTTTTAAAACTATTTTTTCCATTCTCCTAGAAAAATTCTTATAATTACCTATACCTTTTATGATATTATCCTTTGAAATTCCAAGTTTTTCTGCAACTTTAATAGCACATATAGCATTTTTTACGTTATGCATTCCTATTTGATTTAAAGTAATATTTTCCTCTTTTCCATATACCAAAATTTTAAATGAAATATTGTCATTTTGATTAATACTAATAATATCTTTTTTAGAAAATTTAACTATATTTATATTTTTTATACTTTCTAATGAACCTAAATAATCATCATCCGCATTAACTATTAATGTTGAATTATTTTTCATATGTGATGTAATTTGTATCTTCTCTTTAAATATATTTTCTCTACTTCCAAATATACCTATATGTGCTGTGCCTATAATTGTAATAACACCTATATCAGGTTTTATTAAATTTGAAAGTTTTTCAATTTCACCAAAAGAATCTGTTCCTATTTCAAAAACGCAAGCATCTTGATCTTTAATTTGCAATGCCATAATTGGAGTTCCTATCAAACTATTATAATTAGCTTTAGTTACTAATACATTTTTTTGTGTCGATAATACACTAGCAATCATCTCCCTTGTACTAGTTTTTCCAACACTTCCAGTTACAGCTATAACTGGAATGTCTATATGTTTATTTCTATTATATTCTCCAGCTTTATACAAAGCCTCTTTAGTATCATCAACTTCTATTATACAAATATTATTATTTTCAATTATACTATTACGTATAATTTCATCTTTATCTTTACATGAACTATTAATAAAAAAACCAATACTACCTTTATTTACAACATCTAAAATATATTTATGTCCATCTGTATTTTTACCAATAATCGGAATAAAAAATGAACTATCATCTACTTCTCTGCTATCAATAACATATTCTTTTGGGATCAAATCCTGATTACCATTTATATATCTTCCATTAGTAGCACAAACCAATTCTTTAATACTCAACAATTTTATCACCTCTTATATTTTAACATATAAGTCATTAAATAACAATCTCATAATATATTATATTAAAAAGATGTAGTACAAATGCATACTACACCTTTAACAAAATAACATTTTTTTAATTTCCTTTTTCCACCCTCTTTTTTATTCTTTCTAACGCGTTTTTTTCTATTCTTGAAACTTGAGCTTGTGAGACTCCTAATTCCTCAGCTAACTCAGTTTGAGTCTTATTCATAAAATATCTTTTTTCTATGATATTTTTTTCTTTTTCAGATAGTTTATCTAAAACTTGTGATATTGCAATTTTATCAATCAATTCTTCAGATTCTTCTCTTTCATTTTTTAATTGATCCAATAAATATATTTGATCACCACCATCACTATATACAGAATCATAAATAGACATTGGTACTATTTGACTGTCAATTGCCATAATTACATCTTCTTTAGCTGCACCAGTAAGTTTGCATATCTCTTCTACTGTTGGTTCTTCATTCTTTTCTCTAACATATTTTTCCCTTTCTTGAGATATAAGATATGCCAAATCTCTTAATGATCTAGTAACTCTAAAAGCACTATTATCTCTTAAATATCTTTTTATTTCTCCTATTATCATAGGTACTGCATATGTTGAAAATTGTACTCCTTGAGAAATATCAAAATTATCAATAGATTTTATCAATCCAACTACTCCAACTTGAAATATATCATTTACATTTTCTCCTCTATTATTAAATTTTTTTACAATACTTAATACTAATCTTAAATTTGCTTCTATAAAATCATTTTTTAATTCTACTTCACCATTTTTAATTCTATATAACATATCTGCCTGTTCACTAGACGATAATTTTGGCAACTTTGATGTATCTAAACCTTGTACCTCTACTTTTATATTCATATGTATCTCTCCTTTTTATTTTCTTTTTTACACTAATATTTTTTTACATATGAATTTATAATATACATCTTCGACATTACTTGATATTATTAGTGTTTTTGTTTTATTTTTAAATGTATTGACATAAATATCGATATAATTTTAGTTTTTTCAAATCTAATAATAAAAATTTATAAGTTTGTCTTTATGGCAAAAATTGTAACTATTTTTGAAAAAGTATCCTATCAAAACTCAATAACAAACATATAATTAAGCATAAATTGATTATGGAATAAATGTAATAATATATTTTATAAAATTGAAAGTATTAATATAATCAATACTTTCAATTTTATTTATAATGAAAAATCCTTTTTTAAACTATTTATTACTTTCTTTTCAATTCTTGAAATATATGATTGTGATATACCTAATTTATCAGCTACTTCTTTTTGAGTTAATTCCTCCACACCATCAAATCCATATCTAAGTTGCATAATTGTTTTTTCTCTATTATTTAATTTCTTTATAGCGTTTAATAAAACTTTTTTATTATCATTTTCTTCAACTGATTTAAATATACTATCATTATCTGTACCAAGAATATCAGCTAATGACATATCATTTCCTTCACTATCAGTATTTATAGGTTCATCAATTGAAATTTCTGTTTTTATTTTATTATTTTTTCTAAGATACATTAAAATTTCATTTTCTATACATCTAGATGCATATGTAGCAAGTTTTATATTTTTTTCCAAATTATAACTATTTATTGCTTTCATAAGTCCAATTGTTCCAATAGAAATAAGATCTTCTATATTCACACCTGAATTTTCAAATTTCTTAGCTATATATACAACTAATCTTAAATTCCTTTCAATTAAAATATTCTTTGCTTTAACATCCTTTTTCATTAATCTTTCTAATAACTCTTGTTCTTCTTTTGCATCAAGTGGTGCAGGCAATTTTTCTGATCCTGCAATATAAAATAAATTATTTTCATCAATCCCTAAAAATTTTAATATATTAATATATATACTTTTTATTTTATTAACTCCTAACAAAATGTTACCCCCTTTATTTTTTCAACATACGTATTATATCCAATTAAAGCACTATATTTTTTATTAGTTAAACTATTATTAACAAAACAAATTACTATTCTTTTTATTCTACCTATCATTTTATTATCTTTATAAAAATATATATCTTTAACTATATATCCTTCTTCCTCTGTGTTATTATTTACTGTATTTATATTTATAAATATTTTTTTCTTTTCATCTATTATGCTCTTTAATTTTTCTTTATATTCTTTATTAATAAATATCACATCTAAATTTGTAACAACATCTTTTACATTATGTCCCGTATCTACAAAGCCTATTATTTCTTGTCCTTTTATATTTATTGTATATGTTAGATCTGAATATTTAATATTGCTTTTCCACATTTTCCACAAATAATTTGTGAAAATATATAAAATAATACCAGAAATAACATAAATAATAGATTTTATAAATATACTCTCTAAATTAACTTTAAAAATTAATGATATTGAAATTATTATTCCAACATATAAAAAAGTAAAAAATAAATAATATAATACTTCTTTCAATAATAATATTACTGTTTTTGGTTTAAAAGTTATATAACAATAAATAACTATTGCTATAACTTTTATGCAAATAGAATTAAAAAAAGTATTATTTAATACATATATTAAAGTAGTATATAACGATAAGAAAATTGCACCTATTATTATATTTATTTTTTTTATATTTGTTTTTATAAAAATAATAATTTGAATTGAAACTAAAATATTTACAATTAAGTTTTCTAAAAAAATATAGTCTAGGTAGATTTTCATATCTCTCACCTAGACTATATTATATACAATTATTTATTAAAAAAATGTAGAATAAAAAATGTATTTTTAACTTTACGTTGACATTAATATACATTTTAAAAAATAAAATAAGGGGATTTGCTAAATTAATTGCAAATCCCCCTATTTTTTATTCTATACCTCTAATTTTTAAAAATGATTTTAATTTAAGTTTAATTCTTTCAAAAGATGTCCTACCACCCCAATCAGAATACCAATCTTCCTTTTGTAAAATTAGAGTTCCTTTTATATCATATTTTTCTTTTAAACTATTAAACCACATATTTAGAGCTTCTTCTGACATATTAGCTAGATATTTTGCGTACCTTATTGTTTCTTCAGCAGTAGGATGCCACAATTCTTTATATCCTCTAGCACCCTTATTAGTATCTACTTTCTTTTTCAAACAAAACCTTTTATTCTTACCACCACCAAAAACAAATACACCTGAGCCCTCTACAATAAATCCGGGTGTTGATATAAAAGAATAATCTCTAAAAACTACGTTCATAGATATTCCTCCTTAATATAGTCAATTAAGAATTTATATTTTTTACCTTATGTATTCTATCACATTATCCAAATTATGTCAACAATTATCATAAAAAAAAGAAGCCAATATGGCTCTTTTTCTATTCTCCTCTATTTCTCCTTAAGAAAGGAGGAATATCTAAATCTATTTTATAATCATTTAAATTTGAAGTAACACTAGTTCTTGAAGATATATTTGTATTCACATCACTTACTGAATGTTCTTCCAAATTATTATTTGCAGTTTTTAAAGCTTCTCCTACGATGTTATCCAATTGTAATTCTTGAAATGGAGTTTTTGAAAATCCTGTAGCAATAACAGTAATAACAATCTCATTTTCAATACTTTCATCAATTACAGCACCAAATATAATATTAGCTTCTGGATCTACAGATTTTTGAACTAATTCAGCTGCCTCATTAATTTCAAGCAATCCTAAATCTCTTCCTCCAGTGACATTAATTAAAACTCCTCCAGCACCTTCAATTGATGTTTCAAGTAATGGACTATGAATTGCTTGTCTTGCAGCTTCTTGAGCTCTATGATCTCCAGATGCTCTACCTATTCCAATATGTGCAATACCAGCATTAACCATAATAGTTTTAACATCGGCAAAATCTAGATTTACAAGACCAGGAATTGTAATAAGATCAGATATACCTTGTACACCTTGTCTTAATACATCATCAGACATTTTAAATGCTTCCACTATTGAAGTTTGTTTTTCTACAACTTGGAGTAATTTTTCATTAGGAATAACAATTAACGTATCTACAGATTGCTTTAATTCTTCTATACCTGATTCAGCTTGTAAATTTCTTCTTTTACCTTCAAACGGAAAAGGTTTTGTTACAACTGCTACTGTAAGTATTCCCATCTCCTTAGAAGTTTCGGCTACAACGGGTGCTGCTCCTGTTCCTGTTCCACCACCCATTCCAGCAGTTACAAATACCATATCAGCTCCTTTTAAAGCTTCTGCAATTTCTGCTTTTGATTCCTCAGCACTGCACTTACCAATATCAGGGTTAGCTCCAGCACCTAATCCTCGCGTTAATTTCTCACCAATCTGTATTTTTCTAGATGCTTTTGATAGACTTAATGCTTGTTTATCTGTATTTATAGCAATAAATTCTATACCCCTAATATTAGCATCTACCATTCTATTTACAACGCTGTTACCGCCGCCACCGACACCAACAACTTTGATATTTGCTACTCCTGTTTGCAACTCATTTTCCATTATTTACTCCTCCTTAAAAAATCAATACATCTCATTATTTTCATTACTTCTTTTTTTAAATATATTATTTTTAAAATTCCTTAAATTACCAATTATTTTATCTTTAAATGTAGGTTCTGTTATTATTGCCACATCACTATTTACATGTTTGCTAACCCCTAAACTTGCTATATATCTAACCATACCAAACACTGTAGTATGTTGTGGTTTTATAATATTTATTAATTTTGGACTACAAACTCTAACTTGATCTATTTTTAAAGTTAACATAGCAAGCTCTTCTGCACCAACTATTTGACTTATACCTTGTCCAGTAAGTACCATGCATTCAATTTTACCATTAAGATTATTATCTGCAATCATCTTTTTCATTATTTGATATAATTCTTTAATTCTAGCTTCAATCACCTGTACTATATCACTACATCTAATAATATTATCTTCTTGATTAGACATCTTAGTTGACAATTTTACATCATGATTATTTGTAATCATAGCCATAATGGCTAAATTATATTGCCTCTTTAATTTTTCAGCCTCATCAGTTGATATATCAAAAGTCAAAGCTATATCACTGGTTATATGATCACCACCAACAGGAATAGTTGTATAAAATTCTATTTTAGAATTTTTATATACAGATATATCTGTATGCCCCCCACCTATATCAACAAGCAAAACGCCCATTTCTTTTTCTTCAGGCATTAATACTATATTTGAGGTTGCTAACGTTTCTAATATTAATCCATCTAATTTAATTCCCGCATATTTTAAAGCTTTTTGTAATCCAGCTATATAACTTCCCTTTGCAATAACTACTTCAACTTCCATAGCAAAACTTTTACAAAAAGCTCCAATAGGTTCCTCTTTATATACTCTTCCATTAACTCGATATTCATATGGAAGAATATCTATAATTTGTTCATCTTTTTCTAACTTTGTAGATACTTGTATTTTCGTAAACAAATTATATATATCGTTAATAGTCATTCCATCATCTGGTTTTTCTACATCTGATTCCATAACTATTTTTTCAATTCTAACATTCATTCCTTTTATATTAACATATGCAGAATTAACTGACAAATCTGATATTTCTTCTGCTGATGATACAGCTTCTTTTATTGATTTTGATACTCTTTGGGGATCTATTATTAAACCTTTTTTTACACCAGAATTATTTGAAAGGCCATATCCAATTACTTCAATTTCATTAAATTTGTTAACTTGTCCTATTACACAGCTTACTTTAGAGACACCTATATCTAAGCCAACTATAATATCTCCTATAGCCAATCTAAAACACCCCCAAAATATGTTATATATATAATACTATCTTTTTACAAAAAAATCAAGCATTTTTATAAAAAAGTGTAATATTTTTGTAATTTATTTGACATATTATTTTAACATATTATAGTATCTAAAATTTCTTTATATCTTCTATCTTTTTTACTATTTTGATTAATAAAGAAAATATATATAGAAAAAATAATTATAGATGGATTTTTCAAAAAAATTACTTGTAATAAGGCTATAACTAACATTATTATAAAAACAAACTTATTAGTACACTCTAAAATTATATTACTTTTCTTCTTACTAAAAAATATATAAAAAATATTTCTTAAGATATTATAACCATCTAAAGGATATATAGGTAAAATATTTATAAATGCTAAAAATAAATTCATTTGAAATATCATAATATTGTTTTTTAATAGCATTGCTAAAAAAACATTTGAAAATGGTCCGACAATATATATTAGAATTTCTTTTAATATATTAATATTTTTTTTATGACTTTCCTCTTTAAATTTTATATTGACACCAGAGATAGAAAATTTAAAAATATTGATCTCTTTTCCAAATACTGAAGCCATAAACATATGAGATAACTCATGAAACAATATAAAAGAATAACAAATAAAATAATTTAAAATATAATCAAAAAATGTACTAGAAAATATGGAAATAAAAATTACGATTATAAATAGGATTTCTATCTCTAATACCAAAAATGGTGTTTTAATTTTCATATACACCTCAATAAAATTTGATTATTTCATTTGGATCCACAGCTTCTCCATTTATTTTTATTTCAAAATGTAAATGTGGTCCTGTCGACATACCTGTACTCCCCATGTATCCAATTATACTATCTTGAGTCACTGCATCTCCAACCTTTACATTAAAATCTTTAAGATGTGCATATTTAAAAATGACACCATTTGTTTCAATTTCTATATTATTTCCATAATATTTATTATTCTCTTCAACTGATTTTACCAATCCAACTGTTGCACTATATATTTCAGTGCCCATTTTATTTGCAATATCTATACCTGTATGATAATTACTTAATTCTTCAAAAATTTGTTCTCTTGTTCCATACTTAGAAGTTATAGTTCCTTGAACAGGTTGTTTAATATCGATATTTTTATTTAAAATAGCATAAATATTATCACTAATTTGCGTATCTGGAATCTCCATAGTTTGTAATACTGGTTCTCCTCCACCCATTCCAGTATCCTCAGAAGTACTCTCTTTTTTATTATCAGTAGAATTAATTTTTTGACTACTTGAAAATAATTTATTAAATACATCTTTAACTTCAAAGTTAACTAAATATGGTTTTATATCTGATATATACTTTGATTTTACTTTTATTGCCAAAGATTCTGGAATTATATATTTAGATTTTGTATAAATATCATTAAATATATCTTCTGCTTTTTCAATACAACCTTCTTTTGAATAATCTTTGTTATATTCAGTAATTAATATTTCAACAAACTTATTTGATAAAACTTTTTCTTTAAAAAAAAGTTTTATCAAAAGACATGAAAAAATTATTATTACACACATAAATATTTTTATAATATACTTAAACTTTATAGATATTTTAGGTTTATATTCATCGTCAAAAGTACCCAAATTATCTTTTATAAAATTTTCATCTCCTAAAGCATTTATATGTTTATGCTTTACATTAGAAATACTATCTATAGAGTCTAAATTAATGTCAGGCATATCTTTTAACATACTTTTTCTTAATCTTCTAGCTGCTACCATTTTTTTACCTCCATTGTACAAGTTTATATTAAAGTATATTACAAAAATATAAAAATATGCAAAAAAAGAAAGTTCATTTCTGAACCTCCTTTTGTTCAATTTTGAACTTTCTTTTTTGGTGTTATAGACCTTTCGGACAGGAAATGGAGTTTTCCCATGTATCCACAGAGCTTTCAGTATCTTTCAATATAACTTGGCCAAAACTTACATCAATCACTGAACATTTCACCTTAGTCTACTCTGCTAATATTACACTACTCTCCACTTATGCAATACTATTTACTATATAACTTAAACTCATCATCATGACTTTAAATTATATTGAATTTTTATATATAAAGTATACTTCAAACCTTACAGTTAATTAAGTCTTAACCGTAAAAATAAAATATACCTTAATATACCAAAATACATAATCAGCATCTTTTAGATTTTTTAATAAGTACATTATAATATATGAAATTTCAAAAGTCAAGTTTTTTATAAAATTACTATGCAAAAAGTATACATCAAATTGACATAATATAGATTTTGCTATATAATATAAATAGATTAAATAAAAAAATACTTTATATTAAAAGTATAATATACATATCTTTGTAATTTTTTTATCATACATAAATAAGGAGGAAAAAGTACATGAATGGACAGGAAAAATTGAAACATTTAATTCTAGAGGTGATAAATCTCATTATTAAATTCTTCAAGCCCTATGGTCTTTCAGATAAGATGCTTATTATTCCTAAAAGTGTTAAACGGATGGGATTTAAAGTAGGTTTAATGAATCTTGGAATGACCGTAATCTCCCTTGTTTTTGCCTTTATGCTTAAAGCTACAAACTTAATGATTGAGTACAGGATGATTTTGCTTGGAATCATATTATTTATGTTGTATCGTGGACAGCAAGTGGTAAAAGAGACTTTTTATCTTTTTAAAACTTCTGAAAACAAAAAATTCGAACTCATTTTTGAGGATGAAATTGTATCTAGAGGTATTCAGATTATTGGCAAGACAGCAAATAAGGTTTTAAAGTATGACACATCAAATAATCTGTATAAGGTAATGAGCAATGAATCGGTGTTAAATACTATTAAGAATTATTTGTACAATCTATGGCGACAAAAAATTCAGCACACATATGATGTATTAGAATTAATTAGTGTAATAATTATGCTAGTTGTTTCCATACTAACCAACACATCTATTTCACAAGTTGTTTTTATTCCCCTGATTTTCGTATTTGTAATTATATCTTTCTTTAGTTCAGCATATATCAGTTTGAATAGAGAGACATATTATAAGAAACATAGAGAATATAACAACGAACAGTCCTTAATAGTTAATGACCTACTTCGTATTCCAGTAATAGTCAAAGATGACTTGGATATGAGATGCAATAAATTTCAAAAAAATGTTATTGCAAGTAATGAAAACATTACTAAGTTCCATAAGAAGATGAATTTATCGAGATTGTTTGTAACAATAATGGAAGCATTTAGTCAGTATGGAATTATAATATTCTACCTGTTGGAAGTTGAATGGAGTAGTATCAGTTTAGCAACTATAACAGAAATCACTGCAACACTTTTAATTGTTGAAACAGTACTAGGACAGATTAGTAAAATTGCTGAAACATTAAACACTCATAATGAAAGGCTGACAATACTAGAAAAAGAAGAACAAGATATGTCTTTAATCTTGGATGTATTTCATAACGAATCTGAAAAGATTTCTAAACCCAAAATTATTGACAATATAAATATCAATCCTTTTTCGATTCAATATTTGGAAGATTCAGAAAATGATAAGCCTTTCACACTAATTTCAAAGAAACAGATACACATCAATAACGGAGAGGTAGTTATTCTGTATGGTCCTTCTGGTAGCGGAAAATCAACATTTATGAAAATGTTAACCGAAAGAATACGATTAAAAAAAAGTACAGAAATACCTTCAACATCAAGATTTATGTTCTATGATGAGAAATTGATATTTGGTAGCTTGAGTATTTTTGAAGAACTGTTCTGTTGCAATAAAAATCCAGATCTTGCAAAGATGCAAAATATATTAGAGAATCTACATTTATGGTGTGAAATAAAATCTAATTGCTTTGATGTTTGGAAATGGATGAAAGAAAAGTATTTCAATCAATCTCTTTCAAATGGACAGAAACAGAGACTTATTCTCGCAAAGATGCTATACTGGTTAGATAATAAAATTGATGTTATGGTCTTAGATGAATGTACATCAGGTCTTGATGATAAGGCAGAATCTGATTCAGCTGATGCAGAAAGGATTTTAGAGTACATCGTGAGATATGCCAACTTAGATAAAAAACGAATTGTAATTATCTCAACTCATCAAAATATAGATGGATTTAAACATAAACTTTCTAATGAGTATACATTTAGGAACTTACATTTTTCAAAGGATGGAGAATGTCATTTAGTAAGAGAGATTTAACATATTCAAGCAACTATTTTTTGTTAGGAGGATGCAATGTATCCTCCTAATTTTTGAAATTACACAGAGAAATTTTAAACTATTTCTCCTTTTAGATACCAAAGATGTTCACTAGTTATTTTTACATCTTTTATTTTTCCTATATCTTCTTTTTCGGCTTTAAAAATAACCACCTTATTTTGACTTGTTCTACCGGTAAAAAAATTTTCATTATTTTTACTTTTTCCTTCTACTAAGACTTTATATTTATTTCCTATTAATTTTTTATTTAAATCTGGTAACATTTTCTCATATAATTTTTTTAATCTTTCAAGTCGTTCAACCTTTTCTTCAGCAGTTACTTTATCTTCTATTGTCGCTGCTCTAGTTCCTTTCCTTTTAGAATATATAAACATATATATCTGATCAAACTGAACTTTTTTTACTACATCTAAAGTTTCTAAAAATTCTTCTTCTGTTTCATTTGGAAATCCAACAATTATATCTGTTGAAAAAGATATACTAGGATCAGCCTTTTTTAATTTTTCTACAATCTCTAAATATTGTTCTTTTGAATATTTCCTATTCATTTGCTTTAATATATTTGTACTTCCAGACTGTAATGGTAAATGTATTTGTCTAGCTATTTTCTTAGAATTTTTTATAACTTCTATAACATCATCTTTAAAATCTTTTGGATGAGGAGACATAAATCTAATTATTTCAATTCCCTCTATTTTTTCTACATCTTGCAATAAATCAGAAAAATTATAATCTATATCCTTAAAATCATTACCATAAGAATTAACATTTTGTCCAAGTAACATTATTTCTTTATATCCGTTCTTAGCCAATGTTTTTATATCTTTCAAAATATCCTCTGGTCTTCTACTACGTTCTCTACCTCTTACATAAGGAACTATACAATAAGAACAAAAATTATTACAACCATAAATAATACTAACACTTGCCTTGTATTTGTCTTCATATATTATTGGAACTTCTTCTTCTATTTCATTTCCTATATCTATATACTCAATTGATTTTTTATGATTTAAAATAGCATCATATAGTTTTTGTGGAAATATACTCATAGCACTTGTTCCAAGTACAATATCAACAAAAGGATAAGATATTTTTATTTTTTCTAATATATGTTTTTGCTGTGTCATACAACCAACTACAACTAAAAAAACATTTTCTTCTTTTAATCTCCTATTTTTTAAATAACCTAATCTACCAAATAAAGTATTTTCTGCATTCTCTCTAACACAACAAGTATTAAATAATATCAGATTAGATTTTTTCTCATTATTTTCTCTTTTAAATCCCATACTCTCTAAAATGCCAGAATATTTGTTTGAATCATTCTCATTCATTTGACATCCCATAGTATCAATAGTATATGTAAGATTATTCTCAATAACATATTTTTTTATTTTATCACTATAACTATTTACAAACCTCATTTTTTTCTCCTATAAACAATAATTGACATTATACAACATTTCATCTTAAATTTCAATCAATAGTTAATCTAATAATAAAGATCTAAACTCAGAAGCTAAATAAAGTGATCCAGTTACAAAAATACATTTTATTTCTTTATAACTTTTTGCTAATTTATATGCATCTTCATAATTTTCACAAATATTAACATTAGTATTAAATTTCTTCACAATATTAAAAATGTTTATATGTTCATCCACTTCTTTTGTATATCCACCTGATTTAAATACAGGTACTACAATTATTCTTTCAAATAAAGGTGCTACAATTTTTAAAAAACTTTCATGTTGTTTTCCTTTAATCATTCCAATTATCCCAATACTATGCTTTATATTTTGATTTTCTATAAAATTTTTAACAGTAGTTGCACCAGATATATTATGAGATCCATCTATTATTATAAGTGGATTAGTTTTTAGTATTTCTAATCTAGCTGGAATCATTGCTGTATTAATTCCTTGTACTATATTCTTTACATCTATTTTTATTCCAATTTTATTTAATACATTAGCACATTCAATAGCTGTTAAAGCGTTATAAATTTGATATTTACCAACTAAACTTAAATCATATTTTATATCATTATAGATAAAACTATATTTAAAAGTTCCTTTATTATCACTTAATATTTTTAAATTATAAATATTTGGTATTACTAATTTACAATTCCTTATTTTACACATAGCTTCAATCATAATTTTAGAAGAATTATCTTGCAATGGATAAGAAATAACATTACTATTTTCTTTTATAATTCCACATTTTTCAAAAGATATTTCTTCAAGAGTATTACCTAAAAAATTCATATGATCATAATCTATTAATGTAATTACTGATACTAATGTATTTTTTACAACATTAGTTGCATCAAATCTTCCCCCCATTCCAACTTCTAAACATACATAATCACAATTGTTTTCAAAATAATATACAAAAGCAATAGCTGTTATAATCTCAAAAGAACTCGGTGCATCTCCTTCTTGTTCCATTTTATTTATTATATCTTTAATATTTTCTATAATTCTTTTTATTTCTTCATTTTTTATATATTCATCATTTATTTGTATTCTTTCACAAAAGTCAACTATAAATGGAGATATGAACTTACCAACTTTATATCCTGATAATTTTAAAATATTCGCTATCATAGTAGTAGTAGAACCTTTTCCATTAGTTCCTGCTATATGTATAATTTTTAATTTATCTTGTGGATTATCTAAATACTCTAAGAGTTTTTTTATTCTTTCTAATCCAAGTTTAGGTTTTGAGTCTCTTTTTCTATATATAAAATCTAATATTTCTTTACTGTCCATGTATTATCACATCTTTCTTTTATAACTTTTATTATACTATATATTTTAAAAAAGTAAAGTGTCTAAAATATTTTCATGTATTTATTGACATAAAAATAATACTATGGTAGAATGATAAAAAATCTATTATATTTAATCACTAATGTGATAGAAAGGAAAAAATTATGTCGAAATTATTTGGCGAAATTGTCGTAAGTATGTATATTAAGGAGATTAATATTCATAAATTAATTTTATTTTTAGAAGATTCTCAATTATCGGCTTATACAATACAACGCGTACCATCTTATTATCCATTTCCACATACTATTAAACGGCTCTGCATTCCGAATAATGTAGAGGGAATCCCCGTTACTTCAATTTATTCTAATGCTTTTAATGATATAAAATCATTAGAATACGTTACAATTCCAAATACTATAAAAAATATATATGATAGAGCCTTTAATGGTTGTTCAAATTTAAAAGTATTAATTATACCAGGAAGTTTAAAAGAGATAGGCTTTTGTTTTCAAAGTTGTGAATCTTTAAAAACAATAAAATTTAAAGAAGGTGTAGAAACAATTACTTCAGGTGCATTTCGAGATTGTGAAAATATAAAAAAAATATTTTTTCCAAAATCAATAAAATTCATACATGATGATGCTTTTTTAGAAGCCAAGTCTATACAGATTATTATTGCAAATGATAATGAAGAAGCTATAGCTTTTGCTAAAAAAAGAAATATAAAATATATTTAAAAAAATAAAATAGATACTGATTTAAATAATTTCAGTATCTATTTTTTATTATACTCTTTCCATGTAAGAACCTGTTCTAGTGTCTATTCTAATCTTATCCCCTATTTCTACAAAAATAGGTACATTAAATGTCGCACCCGTTTCTACAGTACAAGGTTTTGTAGTACCTGTTGCAGTACTTCCTTTAATTCCAGGTTCTGTATATGTTACTTCTAATTCGACAAATGTAGGAGGTTCTACTCCAAATACATTTCCTTTATATGATAATACTTTAACATTCATATTATCTTTTAAATAAGGAAGTGTATCCTCAATTTGTTCTTTTGTAAGTTCTACTTGCTCATATGTAGTTGTATCCATAAAAGTATAATTAGCACCATCATTATACAAATATTGCATTTCTTGTATTGTAATTTGTGCTTCTTCTACTTTTTCAGTAGGATTAAATGTTTTTTCTATATTTTTACCAGTTATTACATTTTTTAATGTTGTTCTAACAAAAGCTGCACCTTTACCTGGTTTTACATGCTGAAATTCTACAACCCTATAAACATTTGAATCCATCTCAAAAGTAACACCATTTCTAAAATCTCCTGCTAAAATCATAAAGCTCCTCCTATACTATTTATTTACTTTCTCTACTAAAGCTTTGAAACCATCAAAATCATTTACAGCCATTTCAGCTAACATTTTTCTATTAATTGTTACATTTGCTTTCTTTAATGAAGACATAAGCTTACTATATGTAGTTCCACACATTCTTGCACCAGCATTAATTCTTGAAATCCAAAGTTGTCTGAAATTTCTTTTCTTTTGCTTTCTTCCAATATATGCATACTTTAAAGATTTCATAACAGCTTGATTTGCCATTCTAAATCTTACAGATTTTGCTCCAAAATATCCTTTAGCTCTTTTTAGAACTTTCTTATGTCTAGCTCTTGTTGTAACAGCTCCTTTTACTCTTGCCATATTTATCTCTCCCTTCTAATTGTTATTATTTGTATGGTAATAATTTTTTTACAGCACTCTTGTTTGCACTATCAACATAAGAAGATTGCTTTAAAGACATTTTTCTTTTTGCTGATTTGTGAGTTAATTTATGTGCTCTATTTGCTACATTCTTTTTTACTTTACCAGTACCAGTAACTGATAGTCTCTTTTTTGATGAACTATGTGTTTTTATTTTTGGCATAATAATCTCTCCTCTCTTAAACACTTATTTTTGTTTTGGTGATAAAAACATTGTAAGATTTCTACCTTCCATTTTAGCTTGTTTTTCGATTTGTGAATTTTCAACTAGTTCATGAAATTTATTCATTATATCTTTACCTTGATTTACAAAATTTAATTCTCTTCCTCTAAATCTCATTGTAACTTTTACTTTATTACCTGCATCAATAAACTTATTTGCCATTTTGGCTTTTACTTCTAAGTCATGTTTATCAATATTTGGAGAAAGTCTTACTTCTTTAATTTCTACAACTTTTTGATTCTTTTTAGCTTCCTTGGCTTTTTTAGCCATCTCAAATTTGTATTTACTATAATCTAATAATTTACAAACTGGATTTTCAGGATTAGGAGAAACTAAAACTAAATCTAATCCTCTCTCTTCAGCTATATCAATAGCAGCTTTTGTAGACATTTTTCCAAGTTTTTCTCCTTCATTTGTAATAACTTGAACTTCCGCAAATCTTATTTGCTCATTAATTAAAAAATCTTGTTTTATATTAAACACCTCCAACAAAAATATATAAAAAAAGATTGCTCTTTATATTAAGGCAACCTTCTCATTAACTCCAATATATCTACATACGCAAATATATAAATATATTACATATGTAATAAGTATATTATTGTATAACCTTATTAAGACATAACCATAAGGTGAGAAGATTTCCTCTACTTTACAAATAGTATTATACATAATTTTTTAATAATTGTCAACATTTAATTCTATAATTAACAAAAAATTTATAACCTTGTAATTTTGATTGAATTATAATATAATAGTTTTAATACTATATTTATTCAAAAAATAATTTATTTTGAAAGGAGCTTGTAATATGAAAAAAAGAATTATTAAAGTTGGTAATTGGTGGTATGGACAAGTATATGCTACATGGAATAATATATTTTGTGGTGAATATACTGATTGGGAAGATGTTACACCAAATTGTTATACCTATATAGGAGCTAAATTTGAATTAGAAAAATGGATAATTCAAAATTGTCCAAAAGAATATTCTATTTAAAAAAGTATTATTATAACAATAAAATACACAAAAATAATTATTCATGTATTTTATTGTTATATTTTTCTATAAAAAATCTGTAATCTCTAATGAAAATCCATTATATTATATATTTTTCCTATAAAATTATTGGCTTTAATTAAATTATCATCCAATAAACTAATGGTTACATTTTTGTCTGTTCATTATTTATTGTATTACCATTTTAATCTGTAAATCTTAATAATACAAGTATAGGAATCGAAATACCAATTAATAAGCATTTTTTTATTATTATATCTTTTAATGATTTTAACATATTATACCTCTTATTTTTTAATACATTCAATAAAAACTACTTTATTAATTTTTTATAATAAAGTAGTTTTATAATTCTATTATATATCTAAATTCGTTACATACTTAGCGTTTTGTTCAATAAATTCTCTTCTTGGTTCTACATTCTCACCCATAAGTATAGTAAATATTTCATCTGCTTTTACAGCATCATCTAATGTCATTTGAACTAAAGTTCTGTGTTCTGGATTCATTGTAGTTTCCCATAACTGCTCTGAATCCATTTCTCCAAGACCTTTATATCTCTGAATATTTAAAGAATCTCTAGCAATACCCTTTTCTTCTAATTCTTTAAGTTTTACCTCTAAATCTTCCTCATTATAGCAATATACATCTTCCATTCCTTTTTTAGCCAATTTAAATAAAGGCGGTTGAGCTGCATATACCATACCATTCTCAATTAAAGGTCTCATATATCTAAAGAAAAATGTTAAAAGTAATGTTCTAATATGAGCTCCGTCAACATCGGCATCAGCCATCATTATAACTTTATGATATCTTAATTTTTCAATGTTAAATTCATTTCCTATTCCTGCTCCAAGAGCTACTATAACTGGAGATAACTTTTCATTATTATATATTTTATCAGCTCTTGTTTTTTCAACGTTTATCATTTTTCCCCAAAGAGGAAGTATAGCTTGAAATCTCCTATCTCTACCTTGCTTTGCACTGCCTCCTGCAGAGTCTCCCTCGACAATATATATTTCACATTTTGTAGCATCTTTTTCTTGACAATCAGCAAGTTTTCCTGGTAAAGTAGTTGATTCAAGTGCTGACTTTCTTCTTACTAATTCTCTTGCTTTTCTTGCCGCTTCTCTAGCTCTTGCAGCACTCATCGTTTTATCTAAAATAGCTTTTGCTACAGTTGGATTTTCTTCCAAAAAATCCCCCATTTTATTTAATGTAATACTATTAACAACACCTGTAACCTCACTATTTCCAAGCTTTGTTTTAGTTTGTCCCTCAAATTGTGGTTCTAAAACTCTTACACTTACTATTGCAGTAATACCTTCACGAATATCTTCACCAGCCAAATTACTATCTTTTTCTTTTAATATATTAAATTTTCTTGCATAATCATTAAATGATTTTGTAAGTCCTCTTTTAAAACCATCTACATGAGTTCCACCTTCACCTGTATGAATGTTATTTACAAAAGATAATATATTTTCTGTATATGATGTAGTATATTGAAGTGCAATTTCTACTTGTACATCATTTTGTTCTGCTTCATAATATATTATTTCTTTATTTACAGACTCTTTATTTTTATTTAAATATTCAACAAAAGATTTAAGGCCACCCTCGTAATGAAATACTTGTTGTTCAGTTCCCTCTTCTCTTTTATCCCATAAAGTTATTTTTAATCCTTTATTTAAAAAGGCTATTTCTCTAAACCTTTGAGCCAAAGTATCATTATTAAATATTGTAGTTTCAAAAATATCAGCGTCCGCTTTAAATTTCACAAAAGTACCTGTTTTTTTGCCATCAGCTATTTTATGAAGAGGTTCTGTTACCTTTCCTCTTGAAAAAGAAATCTCATATATTCCATCTCCATTACAAGACTGTACTGTCATACTCTCAGCTAAAGCATTAACAACAGATCCACCAACTCCATGAAGCCCTCCAGATACTTTATATCCGCCACCGCCAAATTTACCACCAGCATGTAACACTGTATAAACAACTTCAATAGCAGGTTTATTCATTTTTGGATGCATACCAAGAGGAACACCTCTACCATTATCTTTCACAGTAATATAATTATCTGGTAATATCTCTACATTTATCTCTGTACAATATCCTGCTAAAGCTTCATCTACACTATTATCTACTATCTCCCATACTAAATGATGTAATCCTACAACACTAGTAGTACCTATATACATACCAGGTCTTTTTCTAACAGCCTCTAATCCTTCTAAAACCTGTATCTGACTTTCATCATATTTTGCCATATTAAATACCTCTTTTCATTTTGTCTTATTTACTTATATCATACATTAACATCATTTTTCAAGTCTTCCATTTAAAACTTTCAAAATTTGTATATTATCCACATTTTCCACAAATGAAGAATCTGTCGTAGTTATTATACTTTGATAATTTTCTATATATTTCAATAAATAGTTAATCCTTGTACTATCGAGCTCAGACATAATATCATCAAGTAATAAAATAGGTCTATCTTCTTTTTCATCTTTTAGTACTTCAAAGTCTGCTAATTTTAATGTAAGTAATGCCGTACGATTTTGACCTTGAGAACCATATTTTCCTACTTCCATATTATTTATATAAATATTAATATCGTCTCTTTGTATACCTTTTACAGAAGATTTTCTTAAAATATCTATATATAAATGATCATCTAAATATTTCTTAATTTCATATTTATTTAAATTTATAAAATCACTTATATATTCTATATCTATATTTTCTTTACCATCAGTTAAACTTAACTCTATATTTTTGGCTTTTTCTAATAATTTTCCTATTGTTTGATTTCTAAAATTTACTATTTTTAATATATAATCACTCATTTTTTCGTGTAATACATATATATACTCTTTATCAATTATATCCTTCTTTAATAGTATATTTTTTAATTTTAAACATTTCATATATTCCTGATGAATAATTAAATATGATTTTGAAAGTTGGCAACATATCATATCAATAAATGCTCTTCTCTTTCCAGGAGCTCCTTTTACAATATCTAAACTATCTGGAGAAAATATAACAACTAAAATATCTCCTACATGATCTGAAATTTTATTTATTTTTATACCATTCTTTGTTATCTCTTTTTTATTTATTTTATTTAAATTTAATTTTATGTTGTTAAATGTATTGTTTTTTTCATAATTTAATTCTATGTTACAAAACTCTTTATCAAATTTAATTATTTCTGTATCTTTTGTTGTTCTGTATGACTTTCCAAAAGCACACATATAAATAGATTCTATTATATTAGTTTTTCCTTGTGCATTATTTCCAACAAATAAATTTATTCCATTTATAAATTCTATATGTTCTTCATTATAGTTCCTAAAATTTTTTATTTTTAATTCATTTAATTTCATATTTACCTCATTATATTTTTTATTAATTGTATTAAAGTAATAATAATAAAAAGTAAATAATAACAAGAAACTTCAATCAGTCTCTTGTTATTTTATTATCTTTATTGTCTTAATTTTATCGGTAAAACTACATAAATATAATCATTATTAATTGTAGGCTTTATTAAAACTGGAGATATATTTGTAGTAAATTCAATAGAAATTTCTGTATCATCTATTGCTTTTAATGCTTCAATTACATATCTTGGATTAAATCCAATTTCAATATCTTTACCTTCTACTATAGATGTTATTACTTCTTTAGCATCTCCAGTATCACTAACGCAACTTAAAACAATTCCATCTATACCTACTTGCATTTTAACAGGAGATTTTTTATCTTTTTCTTTATTCTCTTTAGCAAATAGTGCAACTCTTTCAAATGAGTCTAATAAATTTTTTGTTTTTACCTTTACTTTTGTTTCATAATTTTCTGGTATTATAGAATTATAATTTAAAAATTCACCTTCTATAATTCTTGAAATTATAACACTCTGTCCAATTTGAAATAAAGCTTGATTTTTATTAACTCCAATTTTTACGTAAGAATCTTCATTATCACTTAATATTTTCAATAGTTCATTTAATACTTTTCCTGGAATAATAGCTTTAAAGTTATTTATATTTTTTTCACTTAAATTTTTTCTTAAAGCTAATCTAAAACCATCTACTGCTACAATTGTTAATATATTATCATCAACTTTTACTAATGCTCCATTATATATAGGTCTATTTTCATCATTGCTTACACAAAATATAGTTCTCTTTATCATGTCTTTAAATACTCTTTGTTCTAATTCTATAGTACTCTCAACATTAAATATAGGTAATTTAGGATATTCATTTGCATCCATAGTAGTTAATTTAAAAATACCATTAACTGATTTTAAGGTAAACAAATTATCTTCTACTATTATTTCTACAATCTCATCTTCTATTTTTCTAATAATTTCATTTAACATTCTAATATCTACAACTGTTTTTCCTTCTTTTATAATATTACAATCAAGTACATGTTCACATCCAAGTTCTAAATTATTAGTTGTAAGTTTTAATTTATCTTGATATGCTTCTATTAAAACTCCTTCAAGTATTGGCATTGTAGTTCTAGTATTAGTTGCTACTGATACTACATTTAATCCATTTATTAATTCTTTTAAATTACATTTAATATTCATCTTTTATCCTCCAATTTTTATTATTCATTTAAATGTATAGTTATTGCCATGGGTATTTATTTCCCCTTTTTTTGAATTTCATCACAAGCTTTTTCATTATTTAGTATATATTCAATTACTATTTTATATTTTTACATCCATATTTTTTTACTGTCTTTATATTTACAAAAATCAAATTGATATTTAGCAATATTAAGTTCATTTTCTTGATAAAAAATTTATTCATATTTAAACTCACTCTATTTATTCACACTATCCACATGTTAAATGTTTAAAATTGGTATACATACATATATTATTATATATTATTTTATTATTTAGTAGTAGTCATAGTAGGTATTGTGGATTATGTGGATAACTATTTCAAACCCTTGATATAGCTAGTTTTTTTCTTGTGGATAAAGCTGTGGATAACTTGTTATTTTTATCCACAGAAAATTTGTTCTGTGTGGATAATTTTTTTTAGAATGACTTATTCACATTTTGTCCACAGGGTTTTCCACAGTTATATGTGGATAATTTTTTAAAAGTAATGATTTGGAAATGTTTTTGTAATATTATTGTAATAATCAGCTTTAATCCGCTATAGATAAAGCTTTTTTAATATCATCAATTAAATCTTTTGTTTCTGAGTTCTTTTCATATTCATCTTTTATTTTTGAGTATGCATGTAAAACTGTAGAGTGATCTCTTCCACCGAAATCTTTTCCTATTGCTGGAAAAGACATATTTGCTATTTCCCTACATAAGTACATAGCTATTTGTCTTGGAAAAGCAACACTATTTGATCTTTTATCACTCACAATATCTGAAACTTTTATATTGAAAAATTTACATACTACTTGCATAATTAATTTACTTGTTAATACTTTTGTATTTTTTACTAGTATTGACTCGATAGTATTTTCTACTACTGCATCAGTTAGTTCATTATTTGTAAATGATGTATACGCTACTAATTTATTAAATACGCCTTCTAATTCTCTTATATTGGATTTTACTTTTGTAGCTATCTTTACTAATATATCATCACTAATAACATATCTTTCTTTCTCTGCTTTTTTTCTAAGGATTGCTAGTCGTGTTTCATAATCAGGTGTTTGAATATCTACAGAAAGTCCCATCTCAAATCTTGTTTTTAGTCTATCTTCTAAAAGTGCAATCTCTTTAGGTGGCTTTTCTGAGGTTAAAACTATTTGTTTTCCACTTTCAAATAATGTATTAAATGTGTGGAAAAATTCTTCTTGACACTTGTCCTTACCTGCTAAAAACTGGATATCATCAATTAATAGTAAATCTATATTTCTATATTTTTTTCTAAAAGATTCATTTTGATTATTCATAATTGCAGATATAACCTCATTAGCAAATAATTCACCTGTACAATAAATTATTTTTATATCTGGATTTGCCTGATACATAGCATTTCCTATTGCTTGCATTAAATGTGTTTTCCCAAGTCCTACTCCTCCATATATAAATAATGGATTGTATTTCTTTCCTGGATTTTCAAATACAGCAACAGCTGCTGCATGAGCAAACCTATTGTTTGACCCAATTATAAAATTTTCAAAAGTATATCTTGGGTTTAATCCTGCTCTTTCTGCTTTTTCATTAGTATTTTCTTGAGCAATCTGTGTATTTACTATATTAGTTTTTATTTGCTCTGTTTCTTCTTTTGTGGTTTTTTCTAATGTAGTCTCTTTATTATATACTGCTGTATCTTCTTGAGTTGTGTCTGGAATAATTTCTTTTGCTTCAAAAGTTATATTATAAGATTTTTTTGTTAGAAAAGTTAAAGTATTTTGTATTAAATCTAAATATCTTTTTTTACAAATATCTATGTGATAATTTGACGGAGATAGAAAGCATAAAGTATTGTTATCCACAACTCTTGGTATCATTACATCTACATATGTTTTATAGCCAACAGGAGAAATTTCTTCTTGCAGTATTTCTAAGGCTTGAGACCATATATCCATAAAATTTTCTTCCATAAAACCACCTTTCATAAACACATGTTTTTTAAAAGTTATCCACAGAGTTATCCACAGGTGTTGATAACTTTTCGACAAAATAATAGTATCTAAAAATTATCTTTACATAATTAATGTGGATTAATGTGAAACATGTGAAAAATAAAATAAAAATTGCTAAAGTAAATATATCATGAATAGTTTGAAAATACAATACTTTTTGAGTTTTTTTATTTTAAATTTTTATAAAAGAATGTATGTTTTATTGTAAAAAAGTTATCCACAGCACTGTGGATAACTTTTTATATAGCATATTGCTTTATTGTATAACTTTGTAATTTTTTTGAAATAATTGTAAAAATATAATTTTTTTCTTTATGTTTTAATTTTATTTTTGAATTTATTTGACAAATAAGAAAATATAATGTATAATATATTTACTTTGATTTTTAAAGAATAATGATGAGTTAATAAATTGTCAATAGACATAATTATATTTACATTTAGGAGGTGTAGCAATTGAAAAGAACATATCAACCAAAAAAAATACAAACTCAGAAGGTTCATGGGTTTAGAAAAAGAATGAGTAGCGCATCTGGACGTAATGTTTTAAAACGTAGAAGAGCTAAAGGAAGAAAAGTTATAAGTGCTTAAAAGAACTACTTAAAAAAGTGGGTATGTTTTTCATATCCACTTTTAACTTTATTTAACTTTATATTAAGGTGGATATAGCATGAATTATACATTAACAATTAAGAAGAATAGGATATTAAAATGTATTTTAAAAAAAGGTAAATATTTTGCATCTAAGTATATTGTTGTTCATTATATGAATAATAGTGAAGACATTAGTAAAAATTTTTTAGGGATATGTGTTTCAAAAAAAAATGGAATAAGTGTACATAGAAATAAATTAAAAAGATGGGCTAGAGAAATATATAAAAATGAAGAACAATTTTTAAAAAGAGGTAAAAGTATTATAATTTTGTTTAAGAAAACAACAACTATTAATAATGTTGATTTTTATATTATAAAAAATGATATAGTAAAATGTTTTAAGGAATTAGATTTATATGAGAAAAATAAAGAAATTTTTTAAAGTTATATTAAGAGTACCTGTATTTATAGAAATTAAAATGATTAAGTTTTATCAAAATAATATTTCTAGAAGTTTTGGACATAGATGTATATTTTATCCTTCATGTTCAGAGTATACCTTACAAGCAGTTGACAAATATGGTATAATTAAAGGTAATATATTAGGTATTAGAAGAATATTAAAATGTAATCCCTTTTCACGTGGAGGAGTGGATTATTTGAAATGAAAAGGAGAATTTAGATGATAGCTGCAATAGCAAGTTTTTTTGGAATTATAATTCGTTTAATATATAATTTAGTAAATAATAATTATTTTTTATCTATAATTTTATTTACATTATTAACTAAGATAATATTATTTCCACTTTCGTGGATGCAAATAAAATCAACAGAAAAAATACAAAAAATGCAACCTAAAGTGCAAAAAATAACTGATAAATATAAAAATGATAAGCAAAAACAAGCAGAGGAGTTATCAAAGTTATATAGTGAAAATAAGATAAATCCAATGGGAGGATGTTTACCATTATTAATTCAGCTCCCTATAATTTTAGCTATGTTTGCTATAGTTAGGCAACCACTTACTTACATAACTCAAACACCGGCTGAAGAGATAAAATCATATACACAAGAGTATTTACAAAAAGAGGATGTTTCTCAAACTGAAATTAATACTAATGAGTTAATAATAGCAAAAGAAAAGAATTTGATAGATATGGATGTAGCTTTTGGAATAAATATGGGAGATGTTCCTTCAAATATATTTAGTAAAGATGAAAGTAAAAAGCCAAATCCAGTTTCACTTTTAATTCCAATACTTACAGTTGTATTTTCTTTTGTTCAAACTAAGATTACTCAGAAAAATTCGAGTATGACAGAAGAACAAATTGAGATGCAAAAATCTATGAATTTCACGATGCCACTTATTTCAGGAATTATTGTGTTTTCAATGCCACTTGCTTTAGGTGTATATTGGTTATTTGGTAATATTTTGCAGATTTTACAGCAATTATTTATATCTAATAAAATAAAAAGAGATGCTGAAAAAGAAACTTTAGCATTAGATAAAGGAGGAAAGTAGAATGAAAAAAACTACAGAACAAATAGGAAAAACAGTAGAAGAAGCAATAAGGAAAGGACTTGAAGAATTAAAAGTATCAAGAGATGATGTTATAATAGAAGTTTTAGAAGAACCTTCTTCTGGTGGTGTTCTTGGTATACTTTCTGCTAAACTTGCAAAGGTTAGACTTACTGTTGATAAGAAAATTAGTGATAGTCAAGCAGAAATAACAAGGAAAAAATTAGAGGAAATTTTAAGTAATATATTTAGGATTACTAATGAAAATAATATTGAGTATGTTGTTGAAAAAGTTAATAATCAAATGTTACTTACAATTAATGGTGATAAAGTTGCACATTTGATAGGGTATAAGGGAAAGACAATTGAGTCTTTGCAATCTTTATTAAATGCTATGCTTCAAAGAGAAGATGAAGATTATGCTAAAGTTTTTGTTGAAATTAACGGTTATAAAAAGCAGAAAGAAGAAAAATTAAAAAGACTTGCTAATAAAATGGCTGATAATGTGATACGTTTTAGAAAACCTATTAAGTTAGAGCCAATGTCTGCTTATGAAAGACTTATTATTCATACTGAACTTGCTCCAAGATCAGATGTGGTTACTGAGAGTATTGGAGAAGAACCAAGAAGGAGAGTTGTAATAAAAAAGAAATATTAAATTAAGGTGGTATTATGAAAAAACCAATGAAAAAGTATGTTAATGGTGTCTTAAATTTAAATTATTTAGCTAATGATAATAGAGGTAAAAGTAGTGTGAGATTTAGCTCACATGAAGATTTAAGTCAAATGATTGAAAAAAGAACTGAAGATAAGAAAATTTATGATAGTAGGCTTAATAAAGTTAAAGAGAAAACACAAAAAGAACTTAGAGAAGAGACTTATCAAAAAGTAGAGAAAGCTAAAGAGTTGTTAGGTATTAAAGAAACTTCAAATAAAAAGAATGATACTTTAGATAATTATAAAGCAGAATATAGAAAAAAACATGAAATAAGAGATTTTAAAGAAAGATCTGCATTGAAGACAAATGATGTTAAAATAAATTATGATGATATTTTTAAAGATTTATAAAAACTTAAGAATCAGCGATATTGCTGATTTTTAAATGAGTAGGTGAGTAGGTTATGTCAACAAATACAATCGCTGCAATTGGTACAGCTTTATCAAATAGTGGTATAAGTATAATTAGAATAAGTGGAAAAGATAGTTTGAATATAATAAATAAGATTTTTAAAACTAAATCTAATATTTTACCAAATTCTATTGTTTATGGAAAAATATATGATAATGATGTACATTTAGATAATGTATTAGTTTCATATTTTAAAGCTCCAAAGTCTTTTACTGGAGAAGATGTGTGTGAAATTAATTGTCATGGTGGGGTTCAAATAACTAAGGAAATATTAGAATTAGTTTTAAAAAAAGGTGCTGTTTTAGCAAGTCCTGGTGAATTTTCTAAGAGAGCTTTTCTAAATGGAAAAATGGATTTATCTCAAGCAGAAGCTGTAATTAATTTAATTAATTCTAAGTCAAAGACTGCATCGAGAATAGCTACTAAACAATTAGATGGAGAATTGTCTAATAAGATTAGATTATTAAGAGAAGATTTAATAGAATTATTAGCTCATATTGAGGTTAGTATTGATTACCCGGAATATGATTATGAAGAAATTAAAATTGATAATGTTTCTGTTTTGTTAAATAATAAAGCAAATGATATAATGAAAATTATTAATACATATGATCAAGGAAGATATATTAAAGATGGTATTAATGTAGCAATTTTAGGAAAACCAAATGTTGGAAAATCTTCTTTGTTAAATGCATTAGCAAAATATGAAAAAGCTATAGTTACAAATGTTCCGGGAACTACAAGAGATATAGTTGAAGAGACAATTTGCATTGGTAATATTGTTTTGAACATTTTTGATACAGCTGGAATTAGAGACACAGATGATGTTGTTGAAAAGATTGGTGTTGAAAAAAGTATAAAAATATTAGATGAAGTCGATTTAGTTATATATATTTTTAATGCTGAAGAAAAAATTTCTGATACAGATTTTGAAATGCTTTCTAAAATCCAAAATAAAGGAATAAAAGTTATTGCTGCTATAAATAAGATGGATAAAGCAAATAAATCGATTTTTAATACTTTTTTGAACGAATTAAAACGTTATGATATAAATGAAGCTATTAATATGTCTATTATTAAGAATGAAGGAATAGATGATTTGAAAAATACTATTGAAAATATTTTCTTTAATCAGGATTTAGATTTTCAACAAGAACTTATTATTACTAGTTCTCGACATAAGGATTTATTAGTTAAATCAATAAATTATCTTAATGACGCAAAAAAAGAAATTGAAAACGGAAATCCAATTGACATAATATCAATATATGTAAAAAAAGCAACTTCTACATTAGGAGAAATAATTGGTTGTGATGTTAATATAGATATAGTTAACAAGATATTCGAGAAGTTTTGTTTAGGAAAGTAGGGGTGAAAATATTGGAAAAACAAGATTACGTGGTAGGAGAATATGACGTGGTTGTAATTGGTGCTGGACATGCGGGTTGTGAAGCGGCTTTAGCATCAGCTAGACTTGGTAAAAAAACTGCGGCTTTTGTTATCAATTTAGACACATTAGCAAATATGCCTTGTAATCCAAGTATTGGAGGTACTTCTAAAGGTCATTTAGTTAGAGAAATAGATGCTTTAGGTGGTGAGATGGCTAAAAATGCTGATAAGACATTTATTCAATCTAAAATGTTAAATAAATCTAAAGGCCCTGCAGTACATTCTTTAAGAGTTCAATCTGATAGAAGAATGTATCATATAGAAATGAAAAAAACTATGGAAAATCAAGAGAATTTAGATGTTTATCAAGCTGAAATTGTAAAAATAATTACTAAAGATAGACAAGTTGTTGGGGTAAAAACCAAAATAGGAGCTACTTTTTTAACTAAAACCATTATTGTTGCTACTGGTACATATTTAAAAGGAAAAGTTATAATTGGCGAAGTATCATATGAAAGTGGTCCGGATGGTGTATTTCCAGCTAATGATCTTTCTCAAAGTTTACTTGATATAGGAGTAGAATTAAGAAGATTTAAAACAGGTACTCCAGCTAGAATTAATATAAGAAATATGGACCTGTCTAAAATGGAAATACAATACGGAGATGAAAAAATAGTTCCTTTTTCTTTTGATAATGAGGGAAATTTAGATATTATAAATAAAAAACAAGTTAATTGTTATCTTACATATACAAACAAGAAAACTCATGAAATTATTATGAATAATTTAGATAGGTCCCCAATATATAGTGGTAAAATTCATGGGATAGGACCAAGATATTGTCCATCAATTGAGGATAAAGTGGTTAGGTTTAATGATAAGGAAAGACATCAATTATTTATTGAACCACTTGGAGAAAAAACTTCAGAAATGTATATACAAGGAATGTCCTCTTCGCTTCCTGAAGAAGTTCAAATACAAATGTATAAAACAGTTGCGGGACTTGAAAATGCAAAATTAATGCGTCCTGCGTATGCAATAGAATATGATTGTATTGATTCTACAAATTTAAAGTTAAGTTTAGAGTATAAAGGAATTGAAGGACTTTTCTTCGCTGGACAGGTTAATGGAAGTTCTGGATATGAGGAGGCGGCTGCTCAAGGAATTATTGCTGGAATTAATGCAAGTAGAAAAATAGATGGATTAGAGCCATTTGTTTTAGATAGATCCGAGGCATATATTGGAGTTTTGATTGATGATTTAGTTACAAAAGGAACTAATGAACCTTATAGGATGATGACGTCTAGATCTGAATATAGATTGATGTTAAGGCAGGATAATGCTGATTTAAGATTAACTCAAAAGGGATATGAATTAGGATTAATTTCACATGAAAGATATCTAAAGTTTCTTGAAAAAAAACAAAAAATAGAAAATGAAATAAAAAGATTGAAAAATACAAAAGTAAAGCCTATAGAGTATACCAATGAACTATTAGAAAGTTTAAATAGTTCAAAAATAAAGTCTGGAACTAGTTTGGCAGAATTATTAAAAAGAAGTGAGCTTAATTATGAGAATTTGAAACCGTTAGATATAGATAGAAAAGAATTACCGGATTCGGTTAAAGAAGAGGCTGAAATAGAAATTAAGTATGAAGGATATATTAAATTGCAACTTGAACAAATAGAAGAATTTAAAAAATTAGAGAATAAGAAATTATCCTCAGAGATTAACTATGAAGATATTAAAGGATTAAGTTTAGAGGCAAGACAAAAGCTAAATAAACAAAAGCCTTTATCTGTAGGTCAAGCTTCTAGGATATCTGGAGTATCTCCAGCAGATATATCAGTACTTTTAATTTACTTAAGTCAAAATAATATTAAATAAAGGTGGGACTTTTTCATATGAAAAATAATAAAGATGATTTTAAACAAACATTAAAAGAAGAAGCATTAAAAAAAGATATACAGCTGAATGATATACAGTTAGATAGATTGTATGTATATAAAGAATTATTAATAGAATGGAATAGTAAAATTAATCTTACTGCAATAACTGAAGATTATCAAATTATTTTGAAACACTTTATTGATTGTTTAGAAATCGTAAAATATATAAAAAATGATGAGAGTATAATTGATATTGGTACAGGTGCTGGTTTCCCAGGTGTAGTTATTGCTATATATTATGATAATAAAGTAAATATTACCTTATTAGATTCGTTGAATAAAAGAATTTTATTCTTAGAAGAAGTTGTAAAAAAGTTAACTCTAAAAAATGTTAAAATAATTCATGCAAGAGCCGAAGAATGTGCTCATAAAAATGAGTTTAGAGAAAGGTATGATTTAGTTGTTTCTAGAGCTGTTGCACCTCTTAATATACTTTTAGAGTATGACATACCTTATATCAAAGTAGGTGGAAGAGCATTACTTTTAAAGGGAAATAATGTTCTAGAAGAAATAAAAGATTCAGATAATGCTTTGAAAATACTTAACTGTCATTTATCTAATATATATAAATACAATTATCAAGTAAATGAAGATATTTATAATAGAAATATAATAGAAATAAATAAATTTAAGAAATGCTCACCTAAATATCCCAGATCTTATGGTAAAATAAAAAAATCCCCTTTATAATCAGAAGTAGTTGACATATATGCTATAATGTACTTATTAACATATATGTCTATTTTTTTTATTAAGAAAGGAGAAAAAGTAATGAGTGTTTCAATGTATGATAGTCTAATTGAATCAAAGAAGAAAGAATTTGATGAAATTGCAAAAGATGTATCTAATTTTTTACGGGAAAAGAAAAAATGGTGTGAAATTCAATATGGAGTTGGTTTACCAACGGGGATAAATAAAATAATAAAGAACGAATTTATAAATATACACCAACTTATTGATGAATATGATTATTATAAAACTAAAAATGAGATCGAAGATTTATATAGTGAAATTAATGATATAGTAAAAAGGATTATATATATAGTAAAAGATAATTATTGTATTGAACTTGAATGTCTAATAAGTGAAGAAATACCTAAAATAGCAGAAAGGCTAGAAGAAGTTGATTTTAACAATAAATATAAAGATAATAAATGTAAAATAATAGAAGAATTATTACGTATAACAACTTTTGGATTTTTTGTAATAGATGAACATGAGCAACGATATAAAATAGAGCCGTTATTCTCATTTGTTCAAAATATGGGCTTGGCATTTGTAAATGAATATAATATAATAGGTATTAATTCTATAACAGGTGGCATGAATTTAATGATGTTGTATGGCTTGATTGGAGTTTAAAAAAAATTTAGAGAATATCTTAATCAAATTGATGTTACATATTTGCCAGCAAATATATATAAAGCAATTATTGAATATATGTTTAATAATGAGTTGGTACAAGAATTAATAAAAAACTATTGAATGAAAAAAAGAGTAAATTATAATTGATTTTGTAATTTACTCTTTTTTTTTTTATAAAAATGTAATATAATGTTAATACGAGGTGAAAAAAGTGGCAAAAGTTATATCAATTGCAAATCAAAAAGGTGGAGTTGGTAAAACAACTACAGCTGTCAATTTAAGTGCTTGTATAGCTCAAAAAGGAAAAAAAGTATTATTAATAGATATTGATCCTCAGGGAAATGCTACAAGCGGTTTGGGAGTAGAGGCACATAAAGATAAATCTATATATAACGTTTTAGTAGAAGATTTAGACATTATTGAGACTATACGTCCTACTGTAGTAAAAAAACTTGATGTATGTCCAGCAAACATTAATTTAGCTGGTGCAGAGATTGAACTTGTATCAATGGTTTCTAGAGAGAATAGACTAAAAAATGCGGTAGATCTAATTAGAGATAAATATGATTATATATTAATTGATTGTCCACCATCACTAGGACTTATTACACTTAATGCTTTTACAGCTTCTGATAGTGTATTAGTACCAATACAATGCGAATATTATGCTTTGGAGGGACTAGGACAATTAGTAAATACAATAAAATTGGTTCAGAAACATTTAAATAAAGATCTAGAAATAGAAGGTGTTGTTTTGACTATGTTTGATTCTAGAACTAACTTATCTACAGAAGTTGCAAATGAAGTTGAAAAATATTTTGGAAATAAAGTTTTTCAAACTATTATTCCAAGAAACATACGTTTAAGTGAGGCACCAAGTCATGGATTACCAATAACTTTGTATGATGCAGATTCTAAAGGTGCAGAAAAATATAAAAAATTAGCTAAAGAACTAATAAAAATAAATGAGAAAGGGGTATAGATATGGCTAAATCAAAAGGGCTAGGTAGAGGCTTAGATGCCTTTTTTGGCGATGATGTTTTGGAAGTTGAAGAGATAGTTAAATCTAAAAAAGAGAAAAAACATAAAGAGATTGATAAAGTAGTTGAACTAAATATAACAGAAGTTGAACCTATGCTTAATCAACCTAGAAAGGTTTTTGATAAAGAAAAGTTGGATGAATTAACTAGTTCTATTAAAGAGCACGGGGTTTTACAACCAATTTTAGTTGTTAAAGACGAAAATGGTTATACTATTGTAGCTGGAGAAAGACGTTGGAGAGCCGCTAAAAATGCCGGGCTTAAAGAAATTCCAGCTATTATAAAAGACTATACAGATGGAAAAAAGAAACAAGTTGCTTTAATTGAAAATATACAAAGAGAAGATTTAAATATAGTTGAAATAGCTAAGGCTATAAAAGAGTTAATGGAAATAGATGGCTATAGTCAATCTGATGTTGCTAAAATTACAGGAAAAAGTATATCGTCTATATCTAATATTACTCGTCTTTTAAAATTACCAGAACAGATATTAGATTATATATTACAAGGAAAATTAGTAGAAGGTCAAGCAAGAGCTTTACTTGCTATTGATGACAAAGAGAAACAACTAAAAATTGCGGAAAAAATAATTGAAAAGAAATTAACTGTTAGAGAAGTTGAAAAATTGATTTATGGTGCTGATGATTATAATAGAAAATCGAATAAAAAACAACCTAAGACAGTATATTATCAAAAAATTGAAGATAGATTAAAAGATTATTTTGGATATAAAGTAAAATTAGATTGTACTAAAAAACATCAAAGACTTGTTGTTGAATATAATGATGAAGAAGGCTTAGAAAGTTTGTTAAATAAGCTTGATATAAATATATAGGAGGTACTAGATGATACCTAAAACTGGTAGAGCGATAATTTTTAACAATAATAATATAATATTTATAAAAAGGACTAAATATAACGAAGATGGAAGCATAAAAAAAGAATATTATACTTTTCCAGGAGGACATTTGGAAGGAAATGAAAGTTATGAAGAGGCTACTATTAGAGAAGTATATGAAGAATTAGGAATAGATGTAGATATTGTAAGAGAATTAGTATATTTACATAATAAAGATTTAAATCGTGATGAAAAATTTTTTTTAGCAAATATAATGGGAGGAAAGCTTGGAACTGGTAATGGACCAGAATTTAAAAATATAGATTATTTAAAGTATGGAAAATATGAAATAGTTCAGATAGATAAAAAAGATTTAAATGATTATAATATTCTTCCTATAGAAGTTAAGAAAAAAATAATAGACGAATTATAAAAAAGTAAAATAAATCGCTTGACAAATCAAAAAAAACTGGTATAATATAAATTGTACTGGTTATTGGAAGCGTGTCCGAGTGGTTTAAGGAGTCAGTCTTGAAAACTGATGATGTCGCAAGGCACCGTGGGTTCGAATCCTACCGCTTCCGCCATAAAAAAAGAAATAACTATTAGGGTATTTCTTTTCATTGGAGACGTACCCAAGTGGTGAAGGGGGCAGTTTGCTAAACTGCTAGTGTCCGTTAGGGCAGCGGAGGTTCGAACCCTCTCGTCTCCGCCATAAAATTTTTTAAATGGGATATTAAAAAATCAAGTAATAGTTGGAAAATGTTAAAAAATATGTGTAAATATTATATAGACAGTAGGTTATAAATCTATTGTCTTTTTGTTAAAAATTTAAAAAAAGAGAAATAAATAAATTTACACAGATTTAAAGTGATTGCAAGTATTATTTTTTATTAAGTATATAGATAAATAATATATAATTAATAAAATACCTATAAATATAGAACTTATCCATTGAGAAGGATTAAGTATTGCTTCTATAAGACTTTTTATTAGAAATAGAGTTATAAAAATAAAACTTATTAGTTTGTTATTGAATGATAATCCTATACCAATTATAAGTAGTAATAACATATTACAAATTGCTGATGCTACCATAATAGCTCCTCTATCAACTGATAAGTATATTGAAGTAAGCATCAAAGTATAGAATAAAAAAGGTAAATTAAAAAGAAAACTAAATATATTTAATAACACTTTTTTCATGTGGATTCTCCCCAATTATTATTGGTATATTTAAAAAAGATTTTTTGTCAAGGATTTATATAATTTTTATTATCTTAAAATATTAATTGAATATGTTAAATGAAAAAAATACCTTATTTTGAAATGAACTTTTGTTATTAAAATTTTTTATCTAAAGATTTTAGTTCACTTCATTAATTTAAGGTATTTTTATTTTTTTAAATCCTTAATATAAATATTGATTCAAATAAATTTATGATTTCAGAAATAAGTAACATTATTCCAGATATTCTTCCTATAGTTATAATTGCACCAAATGGATTAAATATTATTAAAATTCCAAGAATTAATGTTAATAATGAAAGCAAAACGATTGCTTTCCAGTTACTATTTGCTAATTCTTTTAGGTTAAAAGCAATTTGTAATTTTATTATACTTTGAATTATCATCCAAGCACCAATAACCCCAGTTAAAATAGTATTTATAGCACTAGTGTTAACTATAACAATTATTCCAAGAATAATACTTATAATTCCAAGGATAAGTTTAAAACTAAAAGCCTTTAATTCTTTGGGACTGGTAAAATATGAGATTAATTGAATAATACCACTTATTATTAAAACAATACCAATTACTATCATTATAGCATTTAAAGATTCTAAGGGCTTTGCAATTAGAAATATTGAAAGAAGAATTAGTGCTAAAGAGAGTAAAATAGTATATCTACTATATTTTTTTATATATTCTTCCATAATAAAACCTCCTTTATTGTTCTTAGTATAACATAAAAGAGAAAAAAAGTTAAGAAAATTATTATATATTTTTACAAAATTATAATAAGTATATATAAAGGAGGTTTTATGGCTTTAAAGATTTTTGTGATAATGATTTTAATAAGTTTACTTAGTAGTGGAATTGGTGGAATCATTAGTTGTTTAATTAAAGTTGGTAATAAAAATGTAATTGCAGCATTATATGAATTTACGGCAGGAATAATGACTTCTATTGTTTGCTTTGATATGTTGCCAGAATGTTTTGAAATCTCAAGTATATTTTTAACTATAATAGGAGTTATAATGGGTACATTAGTAATTATTTACATAGAAGAAAAGGTTAGTGTAAAAAAATATAAAAAGTATAATAGGGTGTCATTAATTCTTCTTATTGCAATGTCTTTTCATAATTTTATTGAAGGAATTGCAATAGGTTCTTCATATATTTATTCGGTAGTATTAGGTACAAAAATTCTTGTATCTATGGTTTTACATGATATACCTGAAAGCATGGTGGTTGGAATAACTAGTAAAGTGGATACAAATAGAAATAAAGAAACAATATTTAATTCTATTGTTTGCGGGATATTTACGGGTATAGGAGCTTTATTTGGTTATTTAATAGGTGATTTAAATAGTAGATATATAGCAATTTGTTTGTCTATTGCAGCAGGATCAATGCTATATATTGTTTCTAGTGATTTAATTCCAAATTCTAATAAAATATCGAAAAATAAAAAAGTATATGTTGTATATATAGTGGGAATATTAATAGGAGCTATAATTACAAAAATTTAGGTAACAATGTATTAATAGTGTTGTATTTAATTGACTTTAGACTATAAATGTGATAATATTATTTTGGAAGATTTTACTTGTTTTTTTATGGAGGATGTATGAAAAAAATAGTTTTTATTTGTACTGGAAATGTATGTAGAAGTCCAATGGCAGAACATTATATGCAGGGAAAAATAAAAGAATTAAAAAAAAATGAAGAATATATTATTGATTCTTGTGGTATATATGCTAATCCTGGTGAAAAAGCTACTAAAAATGCCATTGAAGCTATAAAAGAATATGGTATAGATATGGAAAGTCATAGGGCTAAAAATATTTATCAAATTAACTTAGAAGATTTTGATCTGATTATAGGACTTACTAATCAGCACAAGGAAAATATAATTAGATTATTTCCGACTATAAAAAATAAAGTGTACACTTTAAAAGAATATGTAGATCCAAGCATTTCGTATAAAGATATTGATGATCCATGGGGATTTAATATTTATATTTATAAATCTTGTGCAAAAGAAATAGTGGATTATGTTGATAAATTAATTGAAAAATTCTAAAGGAAGTTGATTTTATGGTAATAATTGGTTCAGATCATGCAGGAGTTGATCTAAAAAAGGAAATTATTAATTATTTAAAAAAAAGTCATATTGATTACATGGATGTTACAAATTTTGAAGATCAAGATGGTGATGATTATCCAGATGTTGCATATAATATTTGTACTAATGTATTAAAAGATAGTAATAATATAGGTATTGCTATTTGTGGTACAGGCATTGGAATATCAATAGCTTGCAATAAAGTTAAAGGGATTAGAGCAGCAAATTGTAGTAATGTACAAATGGCTGAATTGGCCAAAAAACATAATAATGCAAATGTTTTATGTCTTGGTGCAAGACTTGAATTTTTCCAGAGATTTGATAATGTAAAAAGTGTAGTAAATGCTTTTGTTAATACATTCTATGAAAAGGGAAGGCATGAAAGAAGATTAGTTAAAATAAGAAAATTGGAAGAAATGAATATCGAGGACGGTAAAGAGTATGGCAGCTGTATATAGTATAATAGGTATAACGTTTATATTAACTCTTGCATTAACACCACTTACTATAAAGCTTGCTCATAAATTTAATTTAGTAGATATTCCTTCTGATAAAAGAAGAATACATAAAAAGCCAATGCCACGTATAGGTGGAGTAGCTATTGTTGTAGCTATGTTTATTTCTTTTTTTATTTATTATTTATTTACAAAAGATATTGAGTCCATTGCTTTAAATAAAAAATTTTTTGGATATGCACTTGGAGCATTTATAATAGCTTTAATGGGAATAATAGATGATGTATTTAATTTAAGAGCAAGATATAAATTTATATTTCAATTATTAGCAGGTATAGTTGTATATTATTTTGGTATTAGAATATCAGGATTTAAAATTCCATTTATACATACAGATATAATTAATTTTGAGTTAATTGATTTTCCTATAACATTAATTTGGGTGATTGGAGTAACAAATGCAGTTAATTTAATAGATGGTTTAGATGGATTAGCTGCTGGAATATCTGCAATATCAGCTACTGCATTACTTACAATATTTATAGCAACTTCAGCAAGTTTAGAAGCAATAATTATAACTGCTGTATTAGTTGGAGCTACACTTGGATTTTTACCATATAATTTTAACCCAGCCAAAACATTTATGGGAGATGTAGGTTCAAACTTTTTAGGATTTACTTTATCTATTGTTTCCATTTTGGGTTTTGCAAAAGGATATACAATAGTTGCAATTATTGTTCCAATACTTGCACTTGGAGTTCCAATTTTTGATACATTATTTGCTATGATAAGACGTTTTTTAAAAGGGCAACCAATGTTAAAACCAGATGGGGCACATATTCATCATAGATTATTAAAAAGAGGGTTAAATCAACGTCAAGCAGTATTAGTTTTATACACTGTTACTAGTATTTTATGTATTATATCTGTGGTAATGATATCAGCTGATATTTGGAAATTACTGCTGCTTATTATAGCATTAATTTGTTTTGTTATAATAGGTTTTCTAAGTACAAAACATTCAGAGACAGATGATGATGTAAAAGAAGAATTCAAACATAAAGATAAATAATATGTGTATAAAGTTGTATAAAAAAGTATAATATATATGAAGGGAGAAAAAATGAAAGAAGAGTTATTACAAGACCTTAAAGAGGCAATGAAAAATAAAGAATTAGTAAAGAAAGATACCATTACTATGTTAAGAGCTGCAATATTACAAGTTGAAAAAGATACACAAAAGGAATTATCAGATAGCGATATCTGTACAATAGTGGCTAAAGAAGTTAAAAAGAGAAAGGAATCAATTGAGGATTATATAAAAGGTGGTAGAGAAGATATTGTAAATCAATTAGAAGAGGAAATTAATGTACTATCTAAATATTTACCTGAGCAATTGACAAATCAAGAGATAGAGGCGCTTGTTAAAGAAGCAATTGAAAATACTAAAGCGACTTCACCAAGAGAGATGGGAAAGGTTATGCAATATTTAAGACCTAAAATAGCAGGAAAAGCTGATGGAAAAATAGTTAGTGATATTGTAAAAAATAGTTTAAATAATATTTAATGATTATACTTAAAAGCCAAGACTTCTACCTTGGCTTTTATATTTATAGGAGGTTTATATGATTAATATTTATAAAATTAATAATGAAAAATTTAAAAGCATTTATTTTTCTGTAAATTTTACTATTAGTGCAAATGAAAAAGAAATAAGTGAAAATGCTGTACTTGCATCTGTTCTTTCAAAATCGTGTAAAAAATTTAAAACTCAAAAAGATATAGAAAAATACTTATATAGTTTATATGGGGCTGAGTTTGAAGTAAATGTAGAAAAATATGGAGATTTATATAATGTAGAATTTGCTATTGAAGGAATTAATAAAAAATTCTTACCTAAAAATATAGATATAATACCAGATTGTTTATATTTTTTAAATGAGATAATATATAATCAAAATATAACTGATAATACATTTGAAGCAAATATTGTCGAGAGGGAAAAAGAATATATACTTGATAAAATAAGAACTAAAAAGGATGATAAATTAAGATATTCTGTTTTAAAGATGGAAGAATTAATGTGTAAAAATGAACCTTTTGGTATGTATTTATATGGTAATGAAGATATAGTTAAGGATATAACAGCAAAGGAGTTATATAAAAGTTATCTAAAATTATTGAATAATTCATGTATAACAGTAATAGTTTCTGGTAATTTATTAGGTTATGAAAATATAGAAGAAATAATTAAAGATATATTTAGGGATAAAATTAATTCTAAAGTATCATATACAAATTTATTAACAAATATAGATAAAAGCATGGATTCTAAAGAGATTGAAGAGGTATTTGAAGAAGGAGATACAACTCAAAGTGTATTAAGTTTAGGGCTTAGAGTAAATAATGTAGCAAAAGAAGATTTTTACGCATTAAGTTTATATAATGCAATACTTGGTTCAACTCCTAGCTCAAAATTATTTCAAAATTTTAGAGAAAAAGAATCTTTAGCTTATACGGTACGTTCTAGATATTATAGATTTAAGTATATTTTTGTTATTTATGCTGGAATAGAAAAAGAGAATTATTCCAAAGCAAAAGATGTAATAAAAAAACAAATAGATGATATAAAAGAAAAAAAAGTAACAAATGAAGAATTTAATGCAGCTAAAGAAAGTATTATAGCGGATTTAAAAGAATGGGATGATTCTAAAGTTGCTCTTTCAAAAATGCTTTTATCTAATCTACTTACATATCATTATGATGGAGTAACTATAGATGAGATGATTGAAAAAATGAAAAAAGTAACTTTAGAAGATGTAGTTAATGTTGCTAATAAAATAGTATTAGAAAAGATATTTTTACTCGGAGGTGCTGCAAATGAATAAAATAGAAGTAAGTAACTGTAAAGAATTAGAGGAACAAACATACAAAACAATATTAAAAAATGGGTTAGAAGTATATATCTGTAAGAAAAAAGGTTTTAAAAAGAAAATAGGAATGTTTGGCACTAAATATGGCTCTGTGATTAATGAATTTGTAGATATTACAAGGAATAAAAGAATAAAAGTACCTGATGGAATAGCACATTTTTTGGAACATAAGTTATTTGAACAGGAGGGTGCCAATGCATTGGATTTATTTTCTAAAATTGGTGTTTCTTCAAATGCATATACTACATTTGATCATACTGTATATTTTTTTGAAACTATGGATAAATTTAATGAAGGAATTGAATTATTAATAAAATTGGTAAAAACTCCGTATTTTACCGATGAAAATGTTCAAAAAGAACAAGGGATAATTGCTCAGGAAATAAAAATGTATGACGATGATCCAAATTTTGCAGTGTATTTTAATGCATTAAGAGCTATGTATAATACTAATCCTGTAAGAATTGATATTGCAGGAACAGTTGAATCTATTTCTCATATTACTAAAGAGTATTTATACACTTGTTATAATACATTTTACAGCCCACAAAATATGTTTATTGTAGTTGTTGGTGATGTAGATGTTGATTTAACTATTAATTTAATAGAAAAGAATATTAAATTATATGAAAAAGATTATGATAAGAATAATAAAATAGATAAAATTGAAACTTTTTCGCAGGAAGAAATAAAAGATATAGCAAAGAAAGAAATTGAACAGAAAATGGATATTTATATGCCACAATTATGCATTGGATATAAACTTAATATTGTAACTGAAAGTGAAATTGTAAAGAGAAGCTTAGTATGTGATATTATATCAGATTTATATTTTTCTAAAATTACACCTTTTTTTGAAAAAGAATATGAAAAAGGAATACTTAGTGATGTTCCTACATTTGGATATGAGGGAACTGCAACATTTGCGCATGCTATTTTATTTGCTAGTTCAACAAATATAGATAAATTGAAATTCGATTTATGTGAATATTTAGAAGAAATAAAACAGCAAGATATAGATACTGAAATGTTTGAACTTATAAAAAAGAAAAAAATTGGTGAATTAATAAGGAGAGCAGATAATTTAAATATTAGTTATAGAAGGATAATAGAAAGTTCATTAAATAGTTTTGATATATATGAGGATGTTAAAATTTTAAAAGATTTAAATAAGGAAGATATAAAACAATTTTTAAATTTATTAGATGTTAGTAAACAAGTTATATCAATTATTAGAGAAAAATAAATTGAATTAATTAAATATAGAAATAGTCGACTATTACTATTTCTATTTTTTAAAGTTAAAATTAAGAAAAGAAAATTTGACGTAAAATAAAAAAAGTGTTATAATATTCTAGTTCGTAAATTTTATAAATCAATTATAATTAGGAGGTTTTTTAATGTTTAATAACAAGGAAGAACGAGTAGAAAATTATGATATTGATCTTTATGGAGTTGCTTATTTTTTATCTGATAAGGCAAAAATGGATATGTATCCTAATATTGCCGTATATCAAAAACAATCTGACCTTAAGCAATTTCTTAGATCATTAACCTTAAGACAAGAAGGAAATATAAAAATTTTTACATTTAAAGTTATTATATCGAGATTTGTACTAGTAAATGGAAATATTCATGAAATTGAGAATTCATATATTCAATTTGATGTACCATATTTTGGTCAGTATAGATATAGTCTAAGATTAAATAAAGAAGATGCTTTAGTTAGTAAGGATTATAAACAGTATAACTGTTTTAAGAACTTTAATAGTGAGATTTCTAAAACACTAAATCAAATTAAATCTAAATATAATATAAATACCTGTAAGAAGCAGATTATTGAAATAAAAGAAGATCCTTTCATTTTTCTTCAAAAAGAAGGCGGAAAATCAAGAAATAGTATTATTTACTTTTCTAAATCGATCGTGGATTTTTTTAGAAAATCTAATAACTATAAAGTTATTGGGAATTTAAGAGAATCTTCTGTAATTAGTGTTGTTGGTAGATTTCCTAAAGATAATATACCTGTATTTGCCACACTTATATTAATTCAACCAGACAAATATTTGGTAACGGGTATTACTTGTGACAAGATATGTTTTACAAGTATTGTGGATAAACCTAAAAACATATATGATTTTTCTTAAATATATAAGAAAAGGATAGTAGTTGATATATTATACTACTATTCTTTTTCTTGTATAAAATCTTTCTTTTTTGCATAATATATATAATATAGTTAAAAGTTATGTAAAAAATATGTCGATAGAATACTTGAAAACTGTCGAAACTTGCGAACGATTTTTTGACAACAAATATTGACATACGGAGTCATAAATGGTATAAATATGTTACAAAGGAGTTGATTAAAGTGATTGTTGAAGAAATAGATATTTTAAAAAAGAAATTAGAAGAACAGATAAAAAAAGAAGACTCATATGATACAATATATGAGACTAGTGTAGAAATTGACAAATTATTAGTAAAATATTATAAAGATTTAGAAGAATTTAAAAAGATTTAAACTACTAATATTAATATTTAATAACATTAGACCTAATACTATTATTAAGGCATAGTCACAATCTGAGTCTAATAGTAGTATTAGAATTAAACCAATTAATAATAAATCATCAAAGGCAATACTAAATCCAAAAATTGATAATCTTTCATTTGTGATATCAATAGGACCTAGTCTAAATTTTGTATTTTTTGATTCATTATTTGTATGGTTAGTTTTTCTTTTTTCTTGTTCATTATCTGAATTAGTGGCGTCATCTGTTTTTGGTTGATTATATAAATTTTCTTCTATTTCTTCATTGTTTTTTTTATCTTCTTGAATAGGATTTACATTATTTTTTTTAGTAAAAAAGGCAGGATTATAATTGTTAAATCTATTATATGTATTATTAAATCTAAAATATGGATATTGATTGAACATTTTAATCACTACCTTTACTACCAAAAATATCTATTGCGTCAACTAGTGATAAAATAGTTATATATTCTCCTATTTTATCTTGTCTTGATTTTCTAAGAAACGGTTTTAATGATTTTAGAAGATCTTTTTTAGGATCATTTTTACTAAAATTTGAAATAATTTTTTGTATTTTTAGAATGGTATTTGGATCTATATCATTAAAAATATTTTCATTTGTATTAGAATTTGAGTTTGAATTAAACATTCCAATAATTTTAGAAATATCTAAATTATTTAACAATGAAGAAATATTATTATTACTATTTATTATATTTTCTTCTTTATTTAATTCATTATTTTCTTTAGTATTATTTTCTTCAATTTGTTCAACTTTTTTTAAATCCATTTTTGATTGAATGCTTTGAATTAAATCATATAGTGCAGTTTGGTTTTCAGTACTTTGAGTTGTATTTTCATTCATAATTAAGTATTTTGAGAATTATTATTTTTGTTTGTTTGTTTACTAAGCATTCCAACCAAATTTGTTAAGTCTTCACTTGACATATTCTGTACCATTCTACTAACTTGTTCTATTTTGTTTTTATCAATATTAGACAGCAATTCTACTAGTTTTGAGTTTAACATATTATTCATTTCATTTGAATTATTGTTCATGTTAATCATCTCCTTTTATATGTATATATATTAATTATATGCATTACTTTTAAAACTGTGAATATAATAAAAAAATATTTATTTAAATTTTATGTCGAAACTTGCGACGAAAAATAAACAAAAAATGGTTGACAATTTTACATAATTGTATTAATATATAAATATAAAATGTTTATATAATCAAAGGAGGGATATGTCAAAATATAAAGATATAGAAGAATTATTTAAAATTGAGGCTGTGAAAGATGAGTACATTTTAACAAGAATAAATAAAAATATTGAAAGGGTATATTTATATAGAATAGAACCTGTACTGTTTTTAGATTTATCAGAAAGTATACAATACAACATTATAGAAGTATATACTCAGCTTTTAAGAGAATGTAATTTTAAAATACAGATTGTTATATCTAATGAGAGGTTAGATATAGATAATTATATAGAAAGGTATTATTCATATAAAGAAATAATTCCACTTGATATATATATAAAATACATTGAAGATATAAAACAAAAATTAGAGATTGAAGATGTATATGAAACAAAAATTTTAATTGTAATATCTGAAAATAGTAAGGAAAAAATAAATGTTGATGAGTATGATAGAGTTGTTTATAAACTTGAAGAGATTGGTTGTAAAGTAATTAGAGTACATGGTAGATATGAATTTGAAAAGATATTATATAAACATTTAAACAAATTATAGGAGGAGGAATTGCATAATATAAAATTTAATTTTTTTCCATCATTTATAGATAATTCTAATTTTAATTATTTAAAAGTAGATGATAAATATATTGCTAGTTTAGTTATATATGATTATCCTGTAAAAATATATTTTACTCAAATAATTAATTCAATAGAAAAAAAATATATGTATGATGTTAGTATTTATATTCAAAAATTAGATACTTTAAAAGTTCTAAAAGATATATCATATAATTTATCAAACTATAAATCTGAATTAAAAACAACAAATAAAAATCAAATTGATATAGATTTATTAAATAAACAACAAATAGATTCAAAAGAATTAAGAAAGCAAATACAACTTAATAATGAAGAAGTATATAAATTTAACTTATTTATAACTTTTTACTCATATAATAAAGATGAATTATTTAAAATAATAAAAAATTTTCAAAGCAAACTTTTTTCAAAACAGATTTATTCTAATATAAGTAATTTTAGAAATTTAGATTCCTATATATTAACATTACCAATAAATAATTATGATAATATTTTAATTAATAAAAACTATAGAAATATTACTACTTCTACATTATCCAATATATTCCCTTTTTATACTAGGAGTGCATTTGATAAAAATGGAATAATATTTGGTTATACCAAAAATGAAAATAAGTTAAGTATTATAGATATATTTGATAGAAAATATATAAATTCTAATATTATTATATTAGGTAGTAGTGGTAGTGGTAAATCATATTTTACTAAATTGATTGTTTTAAGACATTTTTTAAAAGGAAAAATACAATATATATTTGATATTGAAGGAGAATATAATAATTTAGCTGAAAAATTAAATATAAATTTAGTAAGGTTTGGAAATAAAAATAATAATAAATTTATTAATATAATGGATATAAATGAGGGCGATATAGAAATATATGAATCTAATGTATTAAAATATAAAATTCAAGAAATAATAGACTTTATTTCTATTATTGTAAAACTTAACAATAATGATAAAAAGATTTTAAAAGATTATTTGATAAAAGTATATTTAGAAAAAAACATTACTTATGATATCAATAGTTTATATATAGAAAATACTGATGAAAAGATATTTATAGAAAAAAAACTTAAAAAAAATAATATGTTTCCAAATATGTATGATCTGCTTAATGAAATAAGTGAAAATGATTTAAGAAAAAAAATAAAATATATAGTAGATGAATATAGTGAATTTTCTAATTATTCTAATATTAATCTTGATACAAGTGTCGTATTTGATACGAGCTTTTTAACATATGATAAAATGAAGGTTGTAGTATCTTATTTATTAAATAAGATAAATAAATATTTAAGAAATAATAGATTAAATAATGATGTTATTATATATGTAGATGAATTATGGAAATATATAAATAATGATGTAAATGGAAATATAGCTAAATTAATTTGTTCTCTATATAAGTCTATTAGAAAAAATAAGGCAAGTATTGTTACAATAACTCAAGATATTTCAGATTTTTTTAGTATAAATAAAGGAAACTATGGTAAAGTTATACTAAACAACTCTGAATTTAAGGTGTTTTTTAAATTAGAGTATTCAGATAGTGAAGTTTTATCTAAGTTGAATGTCATAGCTAAAGATACATTAAAAGATGTATCTAGATTAGAAAAAGGAAGTATGTTATTGGGATTTTGTAATAATAATACAGTATTAAAAGTTAAGGCAAGCAATTATGAAGATGAGATAATAGAAGGTGAAAATAATGAATATATTGGTCGCACTTGATAATGAAGAAATATATAAAAGAATAAATAATAAATTTGTAAAAGACAAGGTTTATAAATATGATATAGATTCCAAAGAAAATGTAATAGAATTTCTAAGTCAAAATGATACAGAATTTATTCTTGTAACAAGAGATAGTTTAAATGGAAATATTGATAATAAAATGTATATAAAACAAATAAAATTAGCAAATCCTAAAACTAATATTGTTTATTTAGTTAATAGATTAACAAAGGAGTATAAAGAATTTTTATTCGCAAATGAAGTATTTAATATTATTGAAGGAGAAGAGATAGATATTAATGAGGTATTAACTAGTATAACAGAGGATAAAAAGGTTGTATATAAAAATAATGAAGTAATAAAAGAGGAAACACAAAATTATATAATCGATAATAACGTTATAACTAAAAAAATTATAGCTATTTACGGTACTAGTGGTTCAGGAAAATCAGTAGTTTCAAGTATTATTGCAAAAAAACTAGCAAAAGATTTTAAAATAAAGGTTGCTCTTCTTGACATGGATATACAATCTCCTTCTATTGATATTATAAATAACATCGATGAAAAAGATGCACTTTTTTCCAAAATAGTGGAAAGTGTAGACAATTCAGAAGATGTTAATAGCATAATCTCAAAATATATGATTAAGGATTGTGATAATAAAAATCTTTGGTACATAACAAATAATTGCAGTTTATTTGATTGTCAAAATAAGCTATCTAGTAAGTATTATGATAAGTTATATAGTAGTGTGCATAAAAAATGTGATTATACTTTAATAGATTTACCATCATCACCTTTTTTAGATGTGGTTCCTTATACGTTAAATATAGCTGATAAAATATTATTTATTATTAATGCAAACTACATGAGTATTAGACAAGCTATAAAGTATATTAATTTAATAACAAGGTTTTGGGATAATGATACAGGTAAAATTCATTTAATCATTAACAAAAGGCAAAAGGATTCTTTAGATAAAAAACAAATTGAGTCATTATTAAATGGATATAAAATTGTATGTACATTAGATTATTATAAAGAGGTTGAAGCGTATATAAATGGAGGAAGTATTAATTTAAATATAGATATAGATATGAATATGTTATATAAAAGTTTAGGATTAAAATCAGATTGTAATAGATATAATTTATTGAAAAAAATATATACAATAGGAAAGAAATATGATAATTAATCCTTTTGATGTTAGTAAAAAAAATATTATAAAAGAAAAGAACAGTACAGTAGATATTGATGAAGTAATAAAATATATATCTACAAATTATTCTAAATATCTATTTACTAAAAATAAGGATTTTTTTGAAGGAAAAATAAAAGAATATATCTGTTTAAAATATTGTGTTGATAAGAGTTATAATTATAAAGATATAATAAGTAGTGTATTAAATAAAATTTTTGGATATGGAGTTCTTCAAAAGTATATAGATAATAAGAGTGTGTCTGATATAAGAGTAGTAAGATATAATCTAGTATATATAAAAATAAATGGAGCATGGAAAATTGTTGATGAAAAATTTAATAACAAGGAAGAATTTAGAGATTACATTAAATATTGTATTGTAAAAAATAATGGTGTTATTAATTATGATAACCCTATTGTTATTGTTAGTGATAAAGAATATAAGCTTAGAATAGAAGCTGGAATATCTCCAATTAATTATATAGATGATAACTTAATTATAAGAATACATAGATTTAGTAATTATAATTTAAATGATTTATATAAAAAGAAAATGTTAGATGAGAAGAGTTTAAAAGAACTAAGATATATAATAAATAATAGGTATAGTACCATAATAGCAGGAAAAGGAGGTAGCGGAAAAACTACGTTGTTAAGAACAATTTTAACAACTTTTCCAGATATAATACCTATGACTGTATGTGAGGAGACTAGTGAATTATTTATAGAAAATAAAAATATTATCCAAAGAGAAATTGGTATGAATAAAATTAATAATAGAATTGATTTAAAGACTTTATTAAAACATAGTTTAGTAATGTCAAACGATATAATTGTAGTTGGAGAATTAAAAGGAGAAGAAACTTCTGTATTTTTTGATGCTATTAATACTGGACATATAGGTTTTTCGACAGTACATGCAGATTCTATTTTTACTGTAATAGACAGATTAGTACTTCTATGTAAAAGAGATATAAAAGCACAAAAGTATGACGAAGAGTTCATAAAAAAAATACTGTATAGTTGTATTAACTGTATAATTTTTATGAAAGATTATAAAATAGAAGAAATTGGAAATATAGAATACGATTTAAAGAAAAATAAATACTTTATCAGATCTATTTATAAGAGGTATCCTAGATGATAATTATTAAAGTTTTTATATGTATAATTACGCTAATACTAATTTACCATATAATAAATTATATATTATCATTAAATTATACTAACATAATTAAAATTTTTAAATATTTTGTAAAAAAAAATAATTATATTAAAAATATATCTAAATCTTTAGATTATATAAAAAAAGTATATCCTATTAATATATCAATAATTAATACTTTTAACTTATTTGTTTTTTCTGTTATTTTTGCCATAATAGTTTTTATTCTAGTTTTTTATAATTTAAAATTAATTCTTAGTTCATTTATAATTTCTATAATATTCTTTATTTTACCAATGTTATTTTTAGAAATAATAAAAATACAATTAAAAAATAAAATAAAGAAATCTTTTTCACTATATATTATAGGATTTGAAAGTTTTTCTAAAAATTCAAATGATATTATTATGGCATTAAAACAAATTCAAGCTACTAAGCCTTTGAATATATTTATTAATGAATTTAATAATTTATTAAACAGTGGATTTGAAATAGTTAAAGCTCTTAATTTTTTAGCTGATGAAATAAATATAAAAGAAATAAATATATTTATTCACTTATTAAAGTTATGTTATATAAATGGAGGATGCATAAGTAAAGTTATAAATCAATTTAATAAATATTATGTGCAAATTAGTAGTTTACGAAAAAAACAGAAAGAAAAAATGAATTATTATTTATTTATATTAGGAATTATTATATTAGTAAATATTTTCTTAGTGTTCTACGTTATTTTAAAAAATACAATATATAAAGAGATAATATTTAATTCAATTTTAGGTAGAGTTTTAATTGATTTTAACGTTTTTTTATATTTGATAATTATTTTAACTATTATGAAAATTATAAAAAGGGAGGAATAAAATGGAATTATTAATAGATTCAAATGAAATTATAAAAAATAGAGATAGAAATATTGAGATAGATGTAGCTGCAAATAGATCACAAAGAGTTTTCTCAAATCTTGCTTTTGATGTAGTAAATAGGGGGGCTGATTATGTTATAAAATCAATGCCGATTAATAATAATATAAAAAATATATTATTAGATGTAAAGAAATCTTTTGAGACAAAAGATTTTAAGCAAATAATTAAAACTGCTGTTGGAAGTAGTATTAGTGAAGGATTAGAATTATTAAAATTGCCCAAAAATGTTATAACTGATATAACTAAAATTACAGATATTACTTTTAAAGGTGGATTAAGAGAAGGAATCTGTGCTGCTATAGATATAGTTACTAATAAATATTTAAAAAATAATATTTTTTATAATATAATAAAAGATTTTATAAATAAAACTAAAGATTTTATATTTAATAAATCTTTTAGTAATAAAATTGAAAGTGGGATAAATAATATTTTAAATAGAGCTGATAAATTTAAAGATAAGTGTAAAGAGTGGTATAAATATTACGAAAAACTTGATTTTGAAAAAATGAATAATTTAGCTAAAGCTTTAAATAGGGAAAGAAACAAAGTAGCAAATGATATTGAATGTGTAAAAGAAATTAATATAATTCAAAATATGATGAAATTAGTAAATAATAAAAAGGATAAATTATCAAATATGCAGTTGCAAATATGTAACAATTTATAGTATAATAGAACCTAAGTATGATATAATAATATTTAGGAGAAGTAAATGAGAAAAGGTAGTATAGAAACTGAGGAAGATAAAACTAAAATTAAAAAGAATAAGGTTACAAAGAAAAATATAATCGTAATGGTTATATGGATAATTATTTCAATCTTTGTTATATATCAGTTATTTCAGTTAGTAATGTATACGCTTGGAAAAAGAGATAAAGAAACAATGTGGCTATATAATGGAGTTAATGCTTTTATAGAAATGATTATAGGAGAAAAGTCACCCACAGATGTAACTGAAGAGTATACTTTAAGATTTGCTGGACTTGGAGATATATATTTTACTACTAATATGATAAGAGGAGCTAGGAGTGGAAGTACGTATGATTTTACACAAGGGACAGCTACCATTGCAGATAATTTAAAAGAATATGATCTTGTTGTTGCAAGTCTAAAAACTCCTATTGCAGATAGTAGTCTTGGTTATTCAACAAAAACAGTATATAATGCACCTAAAGAAGTAGTAGAGTTATTAAAAAATTTAAATATATCAGCTGTTGCTACTGCAACAAATCATGCACTTGATAAAAATGAAAAAGGTGTTGAAGATACTATTGCTAATTTAGAATCAGCTGGTATAAAACAAACTGGAATTAATTTAGACTATAGAAAAGAGCCGATCATATTAGAAAAAAATAATATAAAAATAGGATTTATTTCATATGCTACTTCATCAAATGTAAAAATGTCAAGCAGTAATACATATCTTCTAAATGTATTTGATGAGGAGGAATTACAAGAGGATGTTGAATATTTAAAAAATAATTCAGTAGATTTTATTGTGGCTTATTTAAATGTACCAAATGAAGATATAATTATGGTTAATTCTACTCAAAAAAAGACAACTGAAAAATTATTTGAAGCAGGTATAGATGTAGTGTTAGGTTCTGGAAGTATGGTAGTTCAAGAAAGTATAGAAGAACAAACTGCAGATAGTAAACATATATATTCAATATATTCATTAGGAGATTTTTGTGGAAGTTATGTTACAGATGAAAATACATTAAGTGTTATTGCAAATATTGATTTTAAGAAAACTATAATTAAAGATAAAGATGGAAATGTAAAGAATTCTAGTATTAGTATGAATGTAAAAAAACCAACGGCTATATGGACAGTAGTAGATAATACATATTCTAAAGAATTATATTTATTAGAAGATGAATTAAATAACTATGATAAAGGTAGTTCAAGCTTATCATCGAAAGAGTATAATAAAATGAAAGATGCAAAGGATAGATTAGATACATTATTTACTTAGTTACAAAAAGGTTTAAGTATAAAAAGCTTAAACCTTTTTGTATTGTATATAAAAGGAATTATAGTATAATAATTGATTTATTTAAAACGATTAATTTATAAAATCTTTTATAATATTTAAAAAATTTAAAACATCATTAGATGGTTTTTTGGAGTATATAATACCATAGGGCATTTTTTCATTAGTATCAATAGGAATAGTTTTAAAAGCAGGATGAATATCCCTCCAACAAAAAGGGAGCTTCTAGTATTTCTACATTAGTGCAAGTATTTTTTATTTTATTTAATATATTTTGATTTTGCTTACTATCTCCTCTTGTTATGGCAGTGACTTTTTCATTTGATAAATCTGATATTGAAATTTTATCTTTGTTTGCTAACCTATGATTAAAAGGAACAGCAATACAAAAATTATAATCTCCCAGTTTTAAAAAATTAAAATTTTCTAACCATTGTTTTGAGTCACAAGGAGAAACAATAAAATCTAACTGTATACCATTACTATTAAGTGTATTTAGTATATTTGTATGGTTTTCTTCGAAAGGAACAATTTTTATTTTAAATTCAGTATGTTTGTCATTAATTTTGTACCATATATCAATTAAAGGTTTACAAGGACAAATTAAGGAAGTTCCAATTGTAATGGAACGTTTATTTTTAGATTGACTTTTTTTAATTTTTTCAATTGCTTTATTTGAATAATTTATTATATATTTACACTCTTTATAGATTTGTTTTCCTGACTCAGTAAGAGTAATTCCATGATTCGTTCTATTTAATAAAGTAAGATTAAGGTCGTTTTCCATTAAATTCATCTGTTTCATAACGGCAGTAGGCGATATAAAAAGATTTTCTCCAGCTTTTGAAAAACTGCCAGTATCTGCTACTTCAATAAATATCTCAAGATATTTATTATACATATAATAACACCTTGCTTAAACTTTTGGTTAAAGTCATTATAACTTTTTTGAACTTCCTTGTCAAGAATTATAATGTTATAATTATTATAGAAAAAATTATTAAAAGATAAGGAGGTAAAGAATGAAAAGTATTGTAATATTTTATTCAAGAGCAGGTTATAACTATGTAAATGGTCAAATTAAGAATTTAAAAGTTGGAAATACGGAAATTATTGCAAAAAGAATTGCAGAAAGTTTAAGTGCAGATATTTTTGAAATTGAACCAAGAGATGAATATTCAACAGAGGATTTAGATTGGACAGATAATAATTCAAGAGTAACCAAAGAACATGAAGATGAATCATTACGAAATATTGAACTTGTTTCTACAACAGTAGAAAATTGGGAAAGTTATGATACAGTATTAATCGGATATCCAATATGGTGGGGGATTGCAGCTTGACCAGTAGATACATTTGTTAAAGCAAATGATTTTAACGGAAAAACAATTATACCTTTTTGTACATCAGCATCATCAGGTTTAGGAGAAAGTGGAGACTTACTTAAAAAGGAAGCAAACGGAGGAAATTGGCTTGAGGGAAAACGTTTTAGCTCTAATCCATCAGACTTAGATATAAATACTTGGATAGATAGTTTAAACTAAGTATTTGATAAAAAATTATTTGACTTTAAATAAAATAAAAGGTTTAAGCCTGTATGCTTAAACCTTTTATAATCTAATATTATACTAGATAGATAAGTTCATTTCCTAGATTATTAGTCATAAAATTATCAACGTCCATATTAGCTAAGATATAGGTATGAGTTGTATCAATTTCATGAAATTCAATAAAATCATCATTTTCATCCCATAGTATATACAAGATTTTATTTAATCTTGAAATAGTTTTTTTCATTCTTCCCATCATTATTTTACTTACTAAATATTTTGGAAAAATAAATATTTTATCTTTAGCTTTTTCACCTAGATTTGTGATAAAATCAATTGGACACATATTTTCTGGAACATACATTTGTGTAGCATTAGATAGTTTTTTTTCATAATCTTTTGTTATAAAGAAAATAATTTTTGGATTTAAAGGTTTTAAGGTAAATGCTATATCATCTGCCCGTATTTCTTGTACATCATACCATTTTGTAATATCTTGTGTAAATTTTATTGTTGTTTCTGGTACGGTACTTGTTGCTTTCCAATATATTTGATAAGAGTTGTTTTCTTTGTTATTAATATTTGAACATGTTTTTCTCATATCATAAAAACACATTTTATCAATATATATCCATGCGTTTTTGGAGTCTATACAAAGAGATGCAATAGCGTCTAAGGCACACTCATTTTCCTTTAATAAAATTGTTTTAGTAATCATTTTTTATCCTCCTTAATTAAGTGACAATTAGTTTTTAAAGTAGATATATTATAACACTATATTTAAATTATGTCAATAGATGCCTTATAAAACCCAGTTAATAAATGAATACTAAAAAATATATTGACACATAATAAAAAATGTAATATAAAATATATAGATGAATAATTATTTAACTTTGAATAAAGGAGAGGATAATATGAGATTTTTTCATGATTCTTGGGATAATAAATTTAAAGAACCTTTTGGAGCCTTAACTCCAAATAAAGAATGTAAAATAAGTATATTAGTTGAGGGGTTAAAAGAAAACTATAGTATATATCTTGTTGTATATAAAGATGGCTTTTGGGCTAAGAATGACGCAAGGTATATTTATATGGAAAAAGTATCTGATAATATGTTTACCTGTAGAGTTTCTTTTAAAGAAATAGGTTATTATTTTTACTATTTTGAAGTAAAAACTAATGATAACACAATTTTTATAGTAAAGGATAAAGACTCTAATAAATCTGTAATTAGTGAAAATTTGTTTTTTAAATGGCAAATTACAGTATATGATGAAAAACTAGATTTTTTAAAAACTGGTTTTGAAGATAGTGCCATGTATCAAATATTTCCGGATAGTTTTTATTATGAACAGTTAAATATAGAAAAGCTACCAGGAGATAGGATTATAGTTGATACTACTTATCAAATTAGAGTTGATGAAGATCAAAGGAAAAATATAAAGAATAATAAATATTATGGAGGCAATTTAAAGGGAATAATAAAAAAACTAGATTATTTAAAAAAACTAGGTGTTGGAATAATCTATTTAAATCCAATATTTGAGGCTCATTCAAATCATAGATATAATACAGCTGATTTTATGAATGTTGATCCATTACTTGGAACAAATGAGGATTTTTGTATGCTATGTGAAGAAGCTAAAAAAAGAGATATATTTATTGTATTAGATGGTGTATTTAACCATGTAGGAGCAGATAGCATATATTTTAATAAAAATAAACGTTATAAAGATGATCCTGGAGCATATAATTCTAAAGAAAGTAAGTATTATCCATTTTTTGAAAAGAGTTTTTATGATTATCCAACTTTATATAAAGGTTGGTGGGGAGATCCAATTAATCTTGTAGCTCTTGATACAATTTCTTTAGATTATATAAGATTTATATGTGGAGAAAATGGAGTTATACATACTTGGTTAAAAAGAGGAGCAGCAGGTTTTAGATTAGATGTTATTGATGAATTATCAAATGATTTAATTGATGATATATGCTGTTCTACAAGAAAATATGGTGGATTAATTATTATTGGAGAAGTTTGGGAAGATGCTACAAGTAAATTTGATGAAAAAGGTAATAGACGAAGATATTTACTTGGAGATCAAATAGATTCGGTAATGAATTATCCCTTTTTAGAAAGTTCTATAGAATATGTAAGAGATGGTAAAGCGTCAAATTTTTATAATACAATAATGACTATATTAGATCATTATCCAAAACATGCAATCAATAATTTAATGAATTCTTTGTCTACACATGATAAAGAAAGAGTTAGAAATCGTTTAGCTGCAGAAGGAAAAAGAAATTTTACGCAAGAACAAATGACCATTTCAAAGAAGCAACTAAAATTGTTATTTGGTATCCAATATACTTATCCAGGAATTCCCTGTATATATTATGGCGATGAAAAAGGTATGTATGGAATTGGAAATCTAGAAAACAGGAGTTATATGAAATGGGAAAATTCAGAAACTGATTTAGAAGAAACTTTAGCAAGATTAGCTGACTTTAGAAAAAATATTCATATTTCATCAAAGGAATATAGGATATTAAGTATAAATGAACATTTTATGATATATAAGTTATATGATAAAAATGAAGAATATATGGTTATAGTAAATATAACTGAAAATGAAATTCCTGTAGATAAAATGCCATATTTAGATTGTTTTGAAAACTCAAAAATTGTTTTAAGATTAAATAGTTCTAAAGGAAAAGTTATAGAACCATATGATTTTATTATCTTAAGAGTTTAAACAGATTGGGGGTAAAAGTATTTGCTTTTACTCCTTTTTGTTATATAATATAGAAAAAAGGAGGATTTAATATGAATTTTTATGATAAAATACATGAACTTACAAGAGCTTTAAAAGAAACAAATGAATATAAAGAGTATATGGAATTAAAGAAGGAATTAAAAAAAGATGAAAAAAAATATAATATGGTGAAAGACTTTAAAGATAAACAAAGAGATCATCAAGTTAAATATATAAATGGACAAACAGTTTCTAAAGAAGAACAAGAAAGTATGCAAAATTTATATTCTATTTTAATACAGGATGAAAAAATAAGGAAATTATTAGAGTGTGAAATGAAAATAGATGTTTTTCTTGCTGATATGCAAAAAATCATGGGAGAAGCTATAAAGGAGATAGTAGAATTTTAATGAAATTTATAGATGGGCTAAAATATTTAAGAAAAAATAGTTATGAAAGTAAAGAGGCTAAAAAAATAACTGATAGATTACCATCAAATGATACTATAGCAAAGGAAATTTTAAATAATATAGGTAATACAAAAACTAAAGTAGTATTAGATAAAGATATAAAAAATAGTTATTACGTATATTTAAGAGATACTATTTATATATCAAATAAAGAAAAAAATAATAATTTTCATAGATGTTGTTTAGTGGCACATGAATGTGTACATTCAATTCAATCAAAAGTGATACAAAAAATTAATTTTTGTTTGTCAAATATAGAGTTAGCTTTATTTGTATTAATAGCTATAATATCTTTTTTTATAAAATTAAATGCTATTATGTATTTTTATTTTGCTTTTTGTATTGTTTCTATTATTCCTAGACTATATTTAGAGCTGGATGCTATAAGGGGATCTATTAGATTGTCAAGGGCATATTTAGAAAAAAAGCTTAAAAAGCAAGAATGTGAAAAGATGATAGATATTTATACAACTCAAATAAGAATTTTATTGCCTTTTTCTTTCTTATCACTATTTTTTGGTAAAATAATAAGATGTTTATTAATTTTTTTTCTAATGTTTATTATATAATAATGTACATGTATATTACATATATTTAGTTTAGGTGGTAAATATGAAATTATCAAGTAAACAAAAATATACTTTATATATAGGAGTGATATTAATAGCCTTAATGGCTCTTTTTGTACATGAATTTTTAAATACTGATATTGATTTTAGAGAGGTAGATAATAAGGTAGTAGAAATATATAATTAATTTTATTATTTTAAGTGTTATTAATAGTAGCACTTTATTTTTTTTATTATTATAAATTTGTGATACATAGTAATTAATTAACATATACATGTATAAGGTGGTTTGATGAATTTATCTATAATGCGTAAAAGGATAATAATAGTAATTATATTTATTTGTCTTTCTCTTGTTATGTATGGTATAATTAATATGAGAAGATTGCCTAATCAAGTTGCTTCAGTAAATGCATTACCTATAACTAATAAAGTTATTGTCATAGATGCAGGACATGGTTTACCAGATGAGGGTGCAGTAGGTTTTAATGGAACAACTGAACAAGCCATTAATCTAAGTATTAGTTTGAAATTACAAAAGTTAATAGAACAAAGTGGAGCAAAAGTAGTTTTAACGAGAAGTGATGAAAATGGAATATATTCTTTAGACAGTAAAAGTATAAGAAATAAAAAAGTAAGTGATATAAAAAATAGGGTGGAAATAGGTAATAATAGTAATGCTGATGTGTTTATTTCTATACATTTAAATAAATATCCGCCATCTGAGATATATAGAGGTTGGCAAACTTTTTATCAAAATAATAATGAGAAAAGTAAGCAGCTTTCAAATATAATTCAAAATAATCTTAGTAATAATATAGAATTTAAAAATGATAGAACTCCTATGCCAATAACTGGTATATATATTATGGATCATGTACAAATACCATCAGTTATAATAGAATGTGGTTTTTTATCTAATCCTGAGGAAGTTCGTTTACTAAAAGAAGATACATATCAGAACAAATTGGCTTGGGGAATATATACAGGTTTACAAGAGTATTTTACAAATGAAGGAGGTACTAATGAATGAGTTTATGATTGAAGCTTTTAAAGAGGCTAAAAAAGCATATAGTAAATTAGAAGTGCCAGTTGGAGCTGTTATAGTAAAAGATAATAAAATAATAGCAAGAGCACATAACTTAAGGGAAACTAAAACATCTTCTCTAGCTCATGCTGAAGTTTTATGTATAGAGAAAGCTTGTAAAAAACTAAATACATGGAGACTTGAAGGTGCACAAATGTATGTTACTCTGGAACCATGTCCTATGTGTGCTGGTGCATTAATACAATCAAGAATAGATAAAGTTTATATTGGAGCAAAAGATTTTAAAAATGGTTGTGTTGGTTCAATGTGTAACATTTTAGATGAAAATTTTACTCATAAGGTTGAGTATGAATATTTAGATAATTGTGAAGATTGTTCAAAAATATTAACAGAATTTTTTAAAGAATTAAGAAAGATTAAATGATATAATTAAAGTAAAATATAGACATATATGATGAGAATGAGGACTATATAATTGAAATATTATATGTAATGTTAAATAACTTAAGTATTCACTTACATCTACTGAGTCAGGAAAATATACAAAAAAAGAGCCAAGTGATAATAATTATACAATCGCTTGGCTATGTGATTTGGTGCCAACGAAGTTGTTTTTTACGGTAGATATAAATATCAATCAATTTACTAAAGTATATCACCTTTTTTATAAATTATGACAAATTTAAAAGCAAATAATTATAAAATGATTTTTAAGTTACTATTATGAAAAAATAAATAAAATTGGAATAGGTGAAAATAAAACTATAATTATTATTAATGTACTTTTTATTGGACAAATAATTAATGAAAACTAATAATATATTTTTATTATAATACAAAAAAACAAAAAAAAATATAATTTTTGTATTTATAATACAAAAACTTGATAAAAAGAATATTATATTGTATAATGAGTATAATAAAATAAGGAGGTGAATTTAATATGATACAAAGACCAGAATATATAGATAAATTAAAAAAATTTAAAGATAAAGAATTAATAAAGATTGTTACAGGAATAAGGAGATGTGGGAAAAGTACATTACTAGAGTTGTATAAGAACTATTTAAAAGAGATAGGTATCGAGCAAGAACAAATAATCAGTGTAAATTTAGAAGACTTGAAATATAACTTTATAAAAAATTATATGGATTTATATAATTATATAAATGATAAATTAAAATCTGATAAAAAGAATTATGTTTTTATAGATGAGATTCAAATAATTCCAAATTTTCAAAAAGTAGCTGATAGTTTATATATAAATAAAAATGTTGATTTATATATAACTGGATCAAATGCAAATCTATTATCTTCAGAACTTGCAACATTACTTTCTGGAAGGTATGTTGAAATAAAAATGTTACCATTATCTTTTAAGGAATATAAAGAAACAATAGATATAAATGATTTAGAAGAAGTGTATAAAAGATATATTTCTTTAGGTTCATTTCCTTATACAGTACAATTAGAAGAAGATGAAATAAGTGTATATTTAGGAAATTTGTATAATGATATTATAATTAAAGATATAATGCTACGAAAGGGAATATCAGATGAAACAATGTTAAAAAGTGTTGCAAATTTTGCTTTGGACAATATTGGAAATCTTGTTTCAATTAATAGTATAGCTAATACGATGACAAGTGATGGAAGACAAATAAATGTTAGAACTGTAGAAAGATATTTAGAAGGATTTACAGAATCATTCTTTTTATATAAAGCTAGTAGATATGACATAAAAGGAAAACAATACCTAAAAACAGGTGAAAAATATTATGTTTCAGACCAAGGCTTAAGATATTTTATGCTTGGAAGAAAACTAGGAGATAGAGGTCATATATTAGAAAATATAGTTTATCTTGAATTACTAAGAAGAGGATATGAAGTATATGTTGGAAAAGTTGATGATTATGAAGTTGACTTTGTTGCAATCAATAGTAGTGGAAAAAAATATGTACAGGTATGTGAAACATTAAAAGATAATGAGAATAAAATATTAAAGAGAGAGTTAAATTCATTACAAAGAATTAATGATAATTATGAAAAGATGATATTAACTATGGATAAAATACCAGTATCTAACGAAGAAGGTATAATAGTAAAAAATGCTTTAGAGTGGATGTTAGAATAAATAAAATTTTTAATTTTAAGTTTTAGGATTATTGGAAAAAACTAGGCGATGAAAGTGTAGTAGGTTTTAATTGAACAACTAAACAAGCCATTAATTTAAATATTAATTTTAAATTACAAAAGTTAATAGAACAAAGTGGAGCAAAAGATTGCAAAAATGGTTGTGTTGGTTCAGTGTGTAACATTTTAGATGAAAATTTTACTCATAAGGTTGAGTATGAATATTTAGATAATTGTGAAGATTGGTCAAAAATATTAACGGAGTTTTTCAAAGAATTAAGAAAGGTTAAATAATATAATTACATTAAAATATATGGAGATATATACATATATGATGAGAATGAGGAGTATATAATAAAATATTAGAAGTAATGTTAAATAAAATAACTTAAGTGTGCTACTACCAAAACAGAGTTGGGAAAAAGTCAGAAAAAGTAAAAAATAGAGCTAAGCGAAAATTGTATGAATCCGCTTGGCTCTAAATATTTTGGTGCTCCTGAGACGAATCGAACGTCCGACCAACGACTTAGGAGGTCGCTGCTCTATCCACTGAGCTACAGAAGCGTATGGTGCACCCAGAGGGAATCGAACCCCCAACCTTCCGGTTCGTAGCCGAACGCTCTATCCAATTGAGCTATGAGTGCATATAACTATTATACATCAAGTCACAGATAATTTCAATACAATTTTAAAAATTATTAAGATACAGGCGATGGAAAAAATAAATTTACATAAAATCGATTAAAAAGCTTTACAAAATAAAAAAATATGATATAATAATTATGTAAATTTCGAAACAATAGATATAATAAAAGATGGTGTTTAAAAATGAGAAAAATAAAAATTATGTTTAGTCTGATTATAATATGTTTTTTATGTATAAAGAATCTATATGGTGTAAGTAATTTAAATATTAAGTTAAATTTTAGTAAAGAGAGTATAGGACCAAATGAAGAAATTTTTGCTACATTGAATACTTCTAATTTGTTATCAGATGAAACCATACAAAAAGTTGAATTTACATTGGATTATGATGAACATATTTTTAATCAAGTATCTAAAAGTGATATTGTTTTATATAATATAGGTAAAAATATTGAATACGATACAACTAATAATACTTTTGTAATTAGTAATATTAGAAGTAATGATATAATAAAAATAAAATTTATTTCAAAGTCAAGTCTAAAAGTATCATATGCAAATATCAAATTAAAAGATATTAGAGTATTAACTAATAGCGGTTACATAAATATTGGAGATGTTTCATCAAAAATACAAATTAATAGTTCAGAAGTTACACAAACTATTAATAAAGAAAATGAAAATATAAATACTGGATTTATTGCAGGTACTATTTCTAACGTGGATACATCTATATTAGATAAATTTAATGAATTTATAAATTTTGATAGTTTAAAAAATATAGACATTGCGGAAATTATGTTAAACCCTTTAAAAATATTTTTAGTTTTTATTAAAGCATTTTTTATAGTAATAATTATAAATGTAGTAGCTAAAATGATATGTAAATTTAGTTTTAATTATCTAGATATATTAAAAAGAAGAAGAAAGAGTAGAAAATTAACAAAAGTATTAAATGATTTATATGAATAATGAGTAAGTGTATTAAACCTTACTCATTATTTTTTATTGGTATAAATAATTTACATTTACAAATTCCTTCTTTGATAAATTCATCACATGGACAAAGAGTTGAGTCATCTTGTTTTACTCTGCATGGACAATGTCCATTTTTTTTATGAGTTCCTTCTATTATTTTATTAACGTATTCTTTATCTGGATTTAATCTAAAGCCTTTCATAAAATACCTCCTATAAATTATAATTAATTATATTATTTATAAATACAAATATGCACAAAACGATATGAATATATTTTAATTATATAACATATATTTTTAAAAGTAAAGATTGTTGGAGGCGTATTTTATGTCTAAAATATGGTCATTTATGATTGTAGTAAGTATAGTGGTTGCTTTTTTTACAGGTTATACAGAAAATGTTATAACAAATATTATGGAAAGTGGACAAAATGCAATAGAAAATATATTTTCGTTGATTGCGATGACTTGTTTTTGGAGTGGTATTTTTAATATCTTTGAAAATACTAGTGCTATTGAAAAGTTTGGAAATTTTTTTAAACGCTTTATTTATAAAATTTTTAACAAAAAAGAACTATCGAAAAAGAGTGTTGAATATATGAGTATGAATATATCTACTAATATAATTGGAGTAGGAAATGCCTCTACTGTAAATGGAATAAAGGCTATGGAAGAATTGCAAAAAGAAAATCCAATTAAGAGTTTACCAAATGATAATATAACAACTTTTGTTTTAATTAATACAGCTTCATTACAATTAATACCAACTAGTATGATAGCAATGAGAGCTTTATATGGTTCGAAAAATCCAAGCGAAATCATAGTGCCGGTGTGGATAGTTACTATCATTGCATTAATTATAGGATTAATTAGCATTAAAATTTTAAATAAAAAAATGTAGAGGTTTAAATGTTAAATTATTTTATTGTTTCAATAATACCATTAACAATTTTAACAATTATAGTTATTGGTATAAAAGAGAAAAAAGATGTATTTAAATACTTTATTGATGGAGTTATTAGTGGATTGAAAGTAGTATATAACATATTTCCATATATTCTTGCAATAACAATTGCAATAGGACTTTTAAAAGGAACAGGTGCTATTGATGTTATCATATATCCTATAAAACCTTTACTTGAAAAATTAAATATACCTGTTGAAATTTTACCACTTTGTATTTTAAGGCCTCTTTCTGGTGGAGCCTCTATGTCTGCAGTAATGGATATATTTAAAACACAAGGACCAGATAGTGTCGCAGGGAAAATGGCTTCTATAATTATGAGTGCAAATGAGACAACATTATATACTATTACAGTATTTTTGGGTGCAGTAAAAATAAAGAAAATGAGAGGAATTTTAATTGCTGGACTTTTAGCAGATTTTGTTGCTACAATAGTGGCAATATGTTTAGTTAATGTAGGTGTTATATGAATTGATAATAAATGTAATTGAAAGTAAATAAATAATATTGTTATAGTTAGAATTTAATATTTTCTTTTACTTAATAAAAAAATTTATACTTTAAGGGATTGATGAATTATATAAAATTGTTATATAATATGTATAATTAAATTTTTATATAAGTGAGGAAAATAATGATTTATTTAGAAATTATAACAAGTATAATTATTTTTTTAGTAATGGGGTATATGAGTGCAATAGGTACAGCTTATCTTTCGGTGAAGGAAAAAGAGTTAGGAATAGATCAAATCAAAGATAAAAAGAAAATAAAAAAGTTAAAATTTATATTAAACAAATCTAGTACTTTTGTATATTCTATAAAGTCTGGAATATCTTTTTGTAATTTATGGCTAGGTGCATTAATTGTTGAAATATTTGCAAGTCCAATATATCAACAATTTAAATTTACATCTCCTGGTACGTTATATGTATTAAAATATATTATTATTTTATTGACAGTTATAGTTCTTTCGTATTTTTTATATGTTTTTGCAGAAGTAATTCCTAAATCAATAGCAATTAAGAAAAGAAATAAAATTGTATTAGAGACAATAGATATTATATATATAATAGCAAAAATCTTTTCTCCGATAAATAAATTTTTAAAAACTACAGATGAATTAATTATGAGAATCTTTAATTTTAATGGTAAAGATAAAATTTCATATAAAGATTCTGAAGTAAGGGAAGAAGTGGAAATAGTAAGAGAACAAGGAAGTTTATCAAATCAAGAAGGTAATATAATTTCTAATTTTTTAAAACTTGATGAAATGACTGCTAAAGATATAATGAAAGGTATAGAAGAAGTAACAGTATTAGATATTAATAGTAGTAAAAAGGATATTAAAGAGATAATAATTAATTCAGGTTATACAAGAATCCCTGTTTGTGATGGAGATAAAAGAAATATAATTGGAATTATGAATGTAAAAAATATATTAAAGGATAGCTTTGAAAAAAAATATATAAAGGATTTTGAAACTAAAAAATATGTAAAACCATGCATGTATGTTTCTAGTGGAAAGAGGATAGATTTATTATTTCATGATATGAAAAAGAATAAAGAACATATGGCTATTATCGTAAAAGAAAAAAATATAGCTATTGGTGTTATTACTATGGAGGATATATTGGAAGAGATTGTTGGTAATATAGAGGATGATTTTGAAAAATATGCAAAAATGTTAGATATAGAAACAGGTTGGAAATAGTTATCCAACCTGTTATTTTTAGAAAAATTGGCATATGCACGGACAACAATGAAACTCTTGTTTTGATAGTTTTATATCAATTTCTTTTGCTCTTAAAAAAATTTTTAAAGCTTTTGTTGTTAAAAAGAAATGCTCTTGTAACTGGCTTGTTGGAGTTATTAAATTAGCTTCTATAAGATCATTAATAGGTACATTTCTCGAGCTGTTTAGAAGTTCTTCTTTTGTGTAAAGTTGAGGCCAATAGGGTATCCTTTTTTTCTTTAGATTATAAATAGACTCGTAAGGAATTTTATAATATGCTGCATCAAGTAGAGCTATCATTAGATTTATATTTACATTAGCCTCTTCAGATGCTGGCCCTAAAGTCCACATACAACCTCTTGACCGTACGTCACCAATTCTTAGTTCACTCATTATTTATACCTCCTAATTTTATTAGTATTACATGAATAATATGAATTTAATTATATCACTAGCTATTTAATATGTCAACTTCGTATTTAAAAATTTCTATAAATGTGCATAGAATATGATTTATATATAAATTTAAGGTTAAGAGTTTTGATATTTTAACTTTATGTTTTTGTTGTATTTTAAGCTTTTTTTTGATATAATAAACTTAGTTTTTAAAATAGAAAGAAGAGGTAAAATATGGCATTAACACCAATGATGCAAATGTATATTGAAACTAAAGAAAAATACAAAGATTGTATTTTATTTTATAGATTAGGCGATTTTTATGAAATGTTTTTTGAAGATGCTATAACTTGTAGCAGAGAACTTGAACTTACTCTTACTGGAAAAGATTGTGGATTAGAAGAAAGGGCTCCAATGTGTGGTATACCACATCATGCTGTTAATACATATATTCCAAAATTAGTGGAAAAAGGATATAAAGTTGCTATTTGTGAACAATTAGAAGATCCGAAAGAAGCTAAAGGAATTGTAAAAAGAGATGTTGTAAAGATAATTACACCAGGAACTATAACAGAACTTACAATGCTTGATGAAAAAAAGAATAATTATATAGCTTCGATAGTTTTTGGAATTAATAATGCTTCAATTGCTTTTTGTGATATTTCAACTGGTGAATTTATGGTTTCAAATGTAACAGGAACGGATTATAATATAAAACTAATCAATGAAATTGCAAGAATAAATCCAGCAGAAATAATTATGCTAAAAAATGTTAATAAAACAATTGACATTTTTAAAAAAGAACTAGAGAAAGCTTTTAATATCTATATTTCTGGGTATGATAATCTTGATAATAATGCTATATTAAAAGATATTGTCAATAATAGTAATTTAAAATTATCAGATATAGAGTATAATTCATGTACTTTATTGTTAAACTATGTAGAAGAGACTCAAAAGACAAATATAAATCAATTAAATTGCATAAAGAAATATGAGATTGAAAAATATATGCAACTCGATTCATATACTAGAAGAAATCTTGAAATATTAGAGTCAAATAGAGAAAAAGTAAAAAAAGGTAGTTTGCTTTGGGTTTTAGATAAAACTTTAACAGCTATGGGTGGGAGAAAAATAAGAAAATGGTTAGAAGCTCCTTTACTTGAAAAGAATGAAATTATAAAGAGGCAATCAGCAGTTGAGGTTTTAGTAAATAATAATATTTTAAGAAATGATTTAGAGGACTCTTTAAAAACAGTTTATGATATAGAAAGATTAATTTCAAAAGTAGTTGGAGCAAGTGCTAATGCAAGGGAGTTAATCTCTTTAAAAAATTCGTTTGAAAAGTTACCTAGTATAAAAAATACATTAGCTGATTTAATTAATAAGACAGATAATATATATTTAAAGGAATTATTTAATGAGTTAGATACTTTAGAGGATTTAAAGCAGTTAATAAATATATCTATTGTTGATGATCCTGGGGTAACAATTAAAGAGGGCGGAATAATTAAAGATGGATTTAATGAACAGGTAGATGAATATAGAAAAGCATCTACTGAAGGACAAAATTGGTTAATGGAATTAGAGGCTAAGGAAAAAGAGCGTACTGGAATACATGGTAAATGGCTTAGAGTTGGATATAATAGAGTATTTGGATATTATATTGAAGTTACTAATTCATACAAATCCCAAGTACCTGAAGATAGATATATAAGAAAACAAACTTTAGCTGGTGCAGAAAGATATATTACTGAAGAATTAAAAGAAATTGAAGATAAAATTCTTGGTGCTAAAGATAAGCTAGTAGATATTGAATATAAACTATTTTGTGAAATTAGGCAAAAAATTGCATCGCAAGTTATAAAGATTCAAAGGTGTGCAAATGTATTATCTATATTAGATGTACTTTGTTCGTTTGCAAATGTTGCGATAGATAATAACTATATAAAGCCAGAAATAGTAGAAGATGGGGTAATTGATATTAAAGATGGAAGACATGCAGTAGTTGAGAAAGCTATAAAAATTGATAATTTTATTCCAAATGATGTTTATATGGATCAAGAGTCTGATAGATTATTATTAATTACAGGGCCAAATATGGCTGGTAAATCAACATATATGAGGCAGGTAGCTATTATTACATATATGGCTCAAGTAGGAAGTTTTGTTCCGGCAACAAAGGCTAAAATATCAATTGTAGATAGAATATTTACAAGAATTGGAGCCTCTGACGATTTAGCTATGGGTCAATCTACTTTTATGGTAGAAATGCAAGAATTATCAAATATACTGGAAAATGCGACTAAAAATAGTTTGATAATTTTAGATGAAATAGGAAGAGGAACATCTACTTATGATGGACTTGCAATTGCTTGGGCTACTGTAGAGTATGTAGCAGATAAAGAAAAAATTGGAGCAAAGACACTTTTTGCAACACATTATCATGAACTTATAGAGTTAGAAGGTAAAGTTGAAGGTGTAAAAAATTATTCTGTTGAGGTAAAGGAAAAAGGTGATGAAGTAATTTTCTTAAGAAAAATAACTCCAGGTGGTGCAGATGAGTCATATGGAATTTATGTTGCGAAGCTTGCAGGTATTGAAAAGACAGTTATAAAAAGGGCAAAAGAGATTTTAAAAGAATTAGAAAATGTTGATTTAGCTAAAAAAGCCGTTCAAGAAAAAAAGAAAAAGATTACTACTGAGGAAATTCAAGTAGATATGTTTAATTATAAAATGGCTGAAATAACTAGAATTTTAGAAAAAACAGATTTAGATGAATTAGCACCAAAAGATGCGTTAGATGTATTATATAGATTAAAGGGAAAATTAAAATAATTATGGGAAAATGAGGTTGAAATATGGGATCATTAGTTATGCATTTATGTGTTGCAAACAAATTAAAAAATAAATATAAGTTCTCAGATAAGTTTATAATTGGTGAACTGATGCCAGATCTATTAAAACTAGCTGGTAAAGATAAAAGTATTACACATTATTTAGAAGAAGTTATTGAACAATCTAGTGTAAAACATTTACCAAACATATTAATGTATGAAAAAATAAATGAGAATAGTTTAAAAGATGAAAAAACTTTAGGATACTTGTCACATTTAGTACAGGATAAAATATGGTTTGATAAATATATAGGAAAGTATGCTAAAACTGATGCAAATGATGTAAGTAGAGTAGAGTATTTAGAATATAATATTACTAAATCAGATAAAGAATTTTCAAAAGATATAAGTAATGATTATGAGAATATAAATAAGTATCTTGTAAAAAAATATGACTTAGATCTTGATAGATTAAAAAATACATTAAAACAAATTTCTCCAGATGATGAAATTAAACAAAAAATAGATAAATTATTTATAATAAATAATTCTGATTTTGAAAAAGAGAATATATTTATAACAAAAAAAGATTTGGAAGATTATATAAATGAATCAGTAAAAAAATCAAGTGCAGAAATAGATAAAATATTAGAATTGTAATATAATAAATAAAAAAAGTAAAATGAGGTGGACAAAAATTCATCTCAATTTTTATAGAAAAAATCTAGGCTTTTGACCTACATAGAAACTGAAACAAAATTATTTTTTATTATATAATTTAATAAAATAACAATAAAATAACAGATTTGACTTTTTATGTAAAAAATAATATAATAACAAAATGAAATGGTCGAAAAAACTTTTTAAAAATTCAAAAAGTATATTACTTACTGAAGTAAGTTAAAGTTGTCTCAATATAATGTATTTACGTGTTAATAAATTCAATGAGAATTTATATATACAAAATATTTAGTAAAGGAGTACTTAAAATGAAACCAAAATACGAAGGTAGGACAAAAAAGTTTGGAAAGTACACATTACAAGAGATAAAAGAGTCATTATCTGATAAATGTAGGTTTGATCCTATATATTGGACTAATTTGTTTGAAAAAGCTGTATATAAGGGCTGGAGTGAAATTATTGAAATATTATTAAAAGATGGAAGAGTAAATCCTGCAGCAAATAATAATGAGGCAATAAGGTTAGCTTCAAAAAATGGACATATAAAGGTTGTCGAATTATTACTTTCAGATAAGAGGGTAAATCCTGCAGCAGGATATAGTAATGCAATACAGTATGCTTCAGGAAATGAGCATATAGAAATTGCAAAGTTATTACTTAAAGATGAGAGAGTAGATCCCTCAGCAGGATATAATTATGCAATGAGGTTAGCTATAAAATATGGACGTACAGAAGTTGTTAGATTATTACTTTCAGATAAGAGGATAGATCCCTCAGCAGGATATAATTATGCAATGAGGTTAGCTATAAAATATGGACGTACAGAAGTTGTTAGATTATTACTTTCAGATAAGAGGATAGATCCATCAGTATATAATAATGAGGCAATAAGATTAGCCTCAGAAAAAGGATATATAGAAATTGTAAAATTATTACTGGCAGATAGTAGAGTAGATCCCTCAGCAGACAATAATGAGGCAATAAGATTAGCTTCAAAAAATGGATATGTTGAAATTGTAAAACTCATAACATTAGCGTTAGAAAATAGTAAATAATTAAGTTACAAAGAAATAAGATTTGTGGATATTTAACTACAAATCTTATTTTATATATTTTTGTAGAAATGGAACACTTAAAATTTTTCATGGTACCAAAAATATATATAAAATAAGAAACATTAAAAAGTTATTTAAGTAGCTATTTTAATATAATTAATTGTTGAAAAATAACGTAAATAGTAGTATAATTTAGGTGTTAATTATGAATCGATTTTTAGGAGGTATTAATGGGAAATATTGTACTTTTAGATGAATTAACAATAAATAAAATAGCAGCACGGTGAAGTGGTTGATAGACCTGCATCTATTGTTAAAGAATTAGTAGAAAACTCTATAGATGCAAAAGCTACAAATATTGTAGTAGAAATAAAAAATGGAGGAATAAAATATATAAAAATTATAGATAATGGAGTTGGATTTGCTTCTGATGATGTGGAACTTGCTTTTGAACGACATGCTACAAGTAAAATTAGAAAGGAAGAAGATCTTGCTACTATTACTTCTATGGGATTTAGGGGTGAAGCTTTAGCCTCAATTGCAGCTATTTCTAAAGTTACACTTAGTACAAAGAATAAAAATGAAACAATTGGTACAAGAGTTTATGTAGAGGCTGGAAATATAATATCCAAAGAAGAAGTAGCAGCAATTACAGGAACAAAGATTGAGATTAGAGATGTATTTTATAATGTTCCGGCTAGATTTAAATTTTTAAAAAAGGATCATACTGAAGCTGGATATATAGAGGACGTTGTAACTAGAATTGCCTTGGCTAATCCTTTAATAAGTATAAAATATATAAATAATGGAAAAGTAATAATTCAGACAAGTGGAAATGGTAATTTAAAAGACACAATTTATGATATCTTTGGTAAAGATATATATAATAATGTTTTAGAGTTAAATTATGAGTTAAATCAGATAAAAGTAACAGGTATGTTGGGACTTCCTTTAGTTTCACGTTCTACAAGAATGCATCAATTTACTTTTATTAATTCAAGATATATAAAAGATAAAACAATTAATAGTGCAATTGATAAAGCCTGTGAACAAAAATATGCTATTAATAAATATCCTTTTATTGTATTAAATGTACAGATGAATCCATCACATATTGATGTAAATGTTCATCCAGCTAAATTAGAAGTTAAATTTGATGATGAATCAAAAGTTTTTGAGGCAATTTATTATGCAATTAAGTCAGCTCTTGATGAACATGATAGGTTAACAAGTCCTTTTACTAATATTAAATCTGTGGATAATGTGGATAAAATCAATCAAATTTCAAAAGACTTAATAAATAATGGTGTTATAAAACAACCAGAAGTTAGTAATAAAAGATATGATTTTGGTGGAATTCAAGTAAATAAATTAAATAGTATTGAAGAACCTAGTACTAATATTAATAATTATCAAAGTATTGTAGATGAACAAAATAAACTAATTGAAGGAAATAATAATATAAATAGTCAAAATGTAATTAAAGACGAGATAATAGAAGATTTACGACAGCCAAAAGTCAATGTTACTTCGCTTGAATATACAGAAAATGTTCAGATAGAAGATGTAAATCAGGAAAAACCAAGTATAGTATATCAATATATTGGACAAGTATTTGATACATACATTATTATTCAAATAAAAGAAAGAATGTATATAATTGATCAACATGCAGCTCATGAGAGATTGTTATATGAGCAGATTAAGGAAGCGTATTATAGTAAAGATAAACAGACACAATTATTATTAATACCAGTTTTAGTTGAACTTACAACAAAAGAAATGGAAGTAGTTAATAATAACATGGAAATGTTTGAAAAGTCTGGTTTTATGATTGAAGTGTTTGGAGATAATGCTATTAAAATATCAGGTGTTCCTAATATTGGATATGATATTGATTATAAATCTATGTTTAAAGATATTATAGATGAGCTATTAGGAGCAAATAAAACCCAAAATAGTGAAAAAGAATTTAGATTTTTAGCTACATTGGCTTGTAAAGCCGCAGTTAAGGGTAAAATGAAACTTGATCAAAAAGAACAAATTGCATTAATTGAGGAAATGGTTAAATTAGATAATCCATTTACTTGTCCTCATGGTAGACCAACGGCTTATGAAATATCTAAGTATGAAATAGAAAGAAGATTTTTAAGGAAATAATATGAAAGAGTTAAATATTATACTAGTTTATGATAAAAACAGAGAAAATATACTTATGTGTAAAAGAACAAAACCACCATATAAAGGAAAATTAAATTTAGTTGGTGGAAAGATAGAAAAAGATGAAGACCATTTAGAAGCTGCATATAGAGAATTGAAAGAAGAAAGTGGTATATTAAAAAATGATATTTGTTTAAAAAAGTTTATGACCTTTTATTATGATATACCTAAGATAAATTTAGAAGTATATGTAGGTGTATTAAATAAAGATATTGTTTTATTACCAGAGATAAATCCATTATTTTGGGTTAGAATAAGTGAGAACTTTTTCAATTTAGATAAATTTGCTGGAGAGGGCAATATTGGTCATATTATTGAAGAGATTAAATTATATAAGGATATATTTTAGATTTTAAGGAGATAAAATTGAAAAATATTAGAAATGCGGTAAGAGTTTTTTTGATTGTTAATAATCAAGTTGTATGTGTTAAAAATAAAATAAAAAACGAAGGATATTATGATATACCAGGAGGAAAAATAGAAAAAGGAGAAACTAAAGAACAGGCAGCAGTTAGAGAATTTAAAGAAGAAACTGGTATAGATATAAAAAATCCTGAGTATAAAGGGATTATGAGTATTAAGTATAGTGATATAGATGTTAATTTCAGTATTTTTATATGTAAAGAGTTTGAGGGAGTACCACAATGTTTTAGCGAAAATGACTCTATGTGTATTGATATAGATAAATTATTATTAGAAAGGAAAAGATTTCAAAGTACTGTTATGCCTAGTCCCAAATATATAAATCTTTTAAACGGTAATAATGTATTTCATATAGATATAAATGTAGGAAAAACTAAGGAAAGTATTGAAAGAATAGATGTAAAATACATAAATGAAAGTAGATGAGTTATGAAAGAAATATTATATGGAGTAAGATCCATTTTAGTAGAAAATGGAAAAGTCTTATGTATAAAAAATAAACTTGAAAGAATAGGTTATTATGATTTGCCTGGTGGTCAGATAGAAAAAGGAGAAACACCTTATCAAACTTGTGTGCGTGAATTTAAAGAAGAGACTGGTATGAGTATTAATAAGGCTACATATAAAGGAACTCTTATAATAACAACAAGTAAAAAAATATATAACTTAAAAATATTTTTAGTTAATGATTATAGTGGGAATCCAATTGAAGAATTAATAGAAAATTATTGTATGTGGATGGATTTAAAAGAATATTTATCTAAAGAGAAATTATATGCAAATGCAATTATACTAGATGATTTTTTTTATAAAGTATTAAATCGGAAATAAAGAGTTTGAGATATGTATTACAATTGATGAATTAGAAAGAATTTTAGAGTTATATTTTAAATATGTATAAAGGAAGTAGTTTGAAAGAAAAATTTATAAAAATAAAACCAAAATAATAGAAAAAGGGCATAGTTCCCCCTTACCCCCAGAAATTTAATTATATAA